>LNGD01000088.1 GCA_001587675.1 Candidatus Methanofastidiosum methylothiophilum | reverse complement strand
TTTTATGGAATTAGTTGGCAAGGAGGTTGAAAAATCATCATTAGGTAACAGGCGAAATTTTTAGCAGATTACACACTTGTGTAATCTCTCAAAAACTTTTTATATTTAAACAATTATAATTTATTCTAGGTTGATTTAAATGAAAAAAATTGCCATTATTGGAGGAACTGGCGGACAGGGCTCGGGACTTGCATTAAGGTGGGCAAGAGCTGGGCATGAAATCTTTATTGGATCTAGGGAAAAGAATAAGGCCTGCACCTCTGCCGATAATTTAAAGACGATTTGTATTGATACTGCATGCTCTTTGTTAGAAATAGAAAAAACAGATGTCGAAGCAGTAAAGGAAAAGGTCCCTGAAGCGAAGATATCAGGATTTGACAATTTAGAAGCTACAAAGAGGGCAGACATAGTTGTAATAAGCGTTCCTTATTCTCACTTAATTCCAACAATAGCATCTATCAAAGAAGGACTGACCGAAGGTAAAATAATTGTATCTGTAGTTGTCCCCCTTTCAACTGCTGTTGGTGGAAAAGCAACTACTATAATATCACCGTGGGAAGGTAGTGCTGCCGAAGTTATCCAGAGTTTAGTTCCAGAAAATGTTCAAGTTATTAGTGCATTTCAGAATGTTAGTGCCGATAGACTTTCTAATCTTGAAAAAGATGTCGATTGTGATATAATAGTATGTGGCGGCTCAAAAGATGCTAGGAAAATCATAATGGAACTTGCAAAGGATATACCTGGCGCTAGAGCAATTGATGGTGGACCTCTACAAAATGCAAGACTTATTGAGCCAATAACTGCATTGCTGATCGGGATGAACATACGATATAAAGTCAAAGAAGGAATGGGAATTAGGTTTACCTATCTTCCCGAATAAAAAATATTTTATATTTTATTCTGAGTATAATCCTTCTTTTCTATTATATACTTCTATTATGTTACCATCTGGATCATAAAAATAGAAGAATCTCTTGCCATTTATTTTTGGGTGAGGGTGGGACAAAGTAACAGGCTCTGATACGGTTTCTATACAGTTATTATGGAATTTTTCATAAAGGGAATCTACATCTTCAACTTCAAAAGCAATGTGGTTGAATACAGAAGGACTTTCAACTAGTCCATTTTTGAATTCAACTAATTCTAGATTTACATGCGATTTTTTGTCAGTTAATACTGCAAATACTACATCAAAATCATCTATACCAGTTACCTTTTCAAATTGTGGGCCACTGATTGGGTGTTCAAAGACTGTTTCTAGACCTAATGTTTCTTTATAGAATCTTTTTGATAATTCAAGATTTGAAACAAGCATAGCTATGTGATTTAGAGTTGCCATAGTTACATTAAGAAAAAGATAGTTTTAAAGGTTTTGAATCATTGATTAATAACATTAATAATGTTATATGTCATTGTAATATACCCTAAAACTAGGGAAATTGTTTTATATTAAAAGGCTTATCTTTGATAACGATTTTTCTCAATTCCTTCGATATTTTTATAAATATAAAAAATAAGAATTATAAGTGATTGTTTGGAAAAAGTAGTATACGAACATGTTGAAGTTGAGAAGATGCTCCACCGGCTAGATGTCTGGTTTTTGCCTTTCAGGTGGGGTTCCAATATATATCGGGGATGCGAGCATGACTGCATTTATTGCAATGCCAGGTATACACACGAGTATTTAGGCATGCAAGAGGGGGAGTTCTCCCACAAGATCATGGTGAAGGACAACGCGGCTATAGCTTTGGACAAAGATTTCTCTAGAGAAAAGTGGAACAAGAACCTTACTGTAAACGTCTCAACTGTTTCAGATCCATACCAACCTGCAGAAAAAGAATTTGGCAATACAAGGAAAGTATTGGAAGTATTTCTAAAACACCACAACGCACTTTTAGTCACGACAAAATCAGACCTCGTTCTGAAAGATATTGATGTCTTGCAAGAAATAGCCAAAACAGGATTTCTAAATGTCTGCATGACTATAACAACACTAGATCAAGAGCTAAGCAGTAAGATTGAGCCAAGGGTTCCCACAGTGGAGAAGAGATTAGAGGCAATTAGAAAATTAAAGGGCGCAGGCATTACAGTAGGTGTGATAGCCATTCCAGTGCTGCCATATATCTCAGACGATGAAGAAACTCTAGAAGAGATGATAAAAACATTTTCTGAATTGGGAGTTGACTATGTGATAGTTGATGTCCTAAACTATAAAGGAGAAACTAGACAGCGGATGACTAAATTCTTGGAATCAAATTATCCATCCTTAATCCCAAAATACGAAGCACTCTACCAAACTGACTACTGTGATAAGGAGTACTCTAAAAACATTAGAAAAATTACAAACAGGCTTGTGAAGCAGTATCACGTTGATCACTACGAGAAGATGTACTCATACAGAAAGAATAAAGATGCCAAATGAGAAGTATTCTAATGATTAAATTACTAGAATAAATCCTTTTTCAAGTATAGCCATTCATTGTTTATTATGTTAGAATTAATAACATTAATAATGCTATTAATTTAGTATTTATCAGACCTCATTTTCCTTATCAGCTTTATTTTTTTAGACATTCCCCGCCCTCTAGCTTTCTCTGTTACTCTACCCATCTCATTCTTTTTTATATTAAGGTATTCTATCTCTTTTTTCAGTTTGAGATAATGCTCATATCGACGTGCTTCAAGTTCACCTTTTTCAATTGCATCCTTTACAGCACATCCTGGCTCGCTAATATGTGTGCAATCAGAAAATCTGCATTTATCTGAAAGTAATTCTATATCAGAAAAGACATCACTAACATCTTCACCATCGGACCATAATTGAAGCTCTCTCATTCCGGGATTGTCAATAATCATCCCCCCATTTGGAAGCATAATCATCTCTCTAAAAGTCGTAGTATGTCGCCCATGGCTATCAGATTTTCTTACAGAACTAACTTTTTGACGATTAGTACCAAGTAGTTTATTAATAATTGTTGATTTACCTACGCCAGAAGACCCAAGAAGTGCTATGGTTTTTCCTTTTTCTAAATATTGTTCAATTGAATCCAAGCCTTCATTTAACTCTGCACTCAAATTATGTATTGGAACATTTGAGGCTATTTTTTTCACTTCTTCTAGCTTTTGATCAATATCTTCACAAATATCAGATTTATTCAGTACAATAACTGGTCTTGCACCACTCTTTGAAACTAAAGTAAGGTACCTTTCAATCCTCTGGATATTAAAATCATGATCAAGTCCGGATACAATCAAAACAACATCAACATTTGCAAGTAAGACTTGTTCTTCTGTAAGTTTACCTGCAATTTTTCTAGAGAATTTGCTTTTTCTTGGTAGTACTTCCTGAATAGTCCCCTTGTTATTAATCTCCGTCTTTATGGCTACCCAATCTCCAACTACCGGAAAATTACTTTTGTCTTGAGAATTAAATCTAAATTTACCAGAGACTCTTGATTCAATCTCGCCTAATTCTGTGATCACCATGAAACTTTTACGTTGAACTTCAGTAATTCGGCCAGGTATAAATCCTTCCTCTTTAAATTCAGTAAAATTATCCTCAAAGTATGAATCCCAGCCAATAGTTTCTAGATCAATTGATGAATTATCCATTGAATAACCTCTCTTCTATTTTAGGTAGATACCGTATCTTTTTAAAAAACTAACATATGGAAGATAGAACTAAAGATTTTAATATACCTAATAATCAAATAAAATAATGAATATTAGAAGAGCACAAGAAAAAGACTTGCCCAAAATACTCGAATTAAACAATATAGAATCCAAATGGGTGGGTAAAAAGGAAATTGGGTTTTTTCAAAAATACATGAATATCTCGTTCTTCAGTGTGATTGAAGATACTGAGAAAGTAGTTGGATTCTTGATGGCTATGGATCACGACACAGATTATGATAGTATCAATTTTCTATGGTTTAAAAATAAGTTCAGGAAATACTACTATATAGATAGAGTAATTGTTGATGAATCTATGAGGGGCAAAGGAATTGCTTCTATGCTCTACAAAGAAGTGATAGACAAGAAAGGACCAGTACCTCTTGTGGCAGAAGTAGCTATTAAACCTTCAAATGAAAGCTCAGTAAAATTTCATGATAAAGTTGGATTTAAAGAAGTAGGAACTCTAACATCTGACGGTAAAAAGGTCAGAATGTACTATCTTGATTGAATAAATTTCTATAATCAATAGTCTAATGATACTCTGAGGGATTATGAAGAAGAAAAGGCCTATTGACGAAACACGTATGAAAGGATATATCAAAATCTGTCCAAATTGCGGTAGTACTGATGTTTCTGTTGAATCATTTAATTATATGGTAAGAGACATTTGTAAAGAATGCGGCTATGGAAGTGTTAAGGAAAGTCTATTTTTAAACGATCTGATATATTTTCCAGAAATCCCTAAAGAATATATTGAAGAATTCAGAAAAGAAGTTATTCAAAAGAAAAATAAATATAATAAGGACAAAGATTAAATCTTATCCATATTTTTTATTATTCTCTCTCCGAATTCTGAACATTTTACTTCTGTTGCACCTTCCATTTGCCTAGCGAAGTCATATGTGACATATTTTTGTTTTATTGTTTCACCAAAGCTCTTTTCAACTAAAGTTCCAGCTTCTTTCCATCCAAGGTAGTTTAGCATCATGACACCAGAAAGTAATAATGATCCCGGATTTACTTTATCCATTCCTGCATATTTTGGGGCTGTGCCATGAGTTGCTTCAAATACTGCGTACCCATCCCCTACATTTCCCCCAGGTGCAATCCCAAGTCCACCAACTTGAGCCGCTAGAGCATCAGAAAAGTAGTCTCCATTTAAATTTGGCATGACAAGCACGTCATATTCAGCTGGTCTCAAAAGAGCCTGTTGGAACATATTGTCAGCAATAGCATCTTTTAGAACAATACCGGATTCTTTGTATTCTGTGTAGGGGATAATCTTACCTTTGTAATCCTTATTGGCAAGATCGTATGCCCAGTTCTTAAAAGCTCCTTCTGTGTATTTCATTATGTTCCCTTTGTGTACTACAGTAACAGACTTCCGATTATTCTCAATTGCAAAATCATATGCTTTCTTAACAATTCTCTTTGTTCCAAACTCTGAAATGGGTTTTATACCAATACTAGAATTTTTTCTTATTTTTACTCCAAACTGTGTTTCAAGATAAGAAATAATCTTATTGGCCTCTTCAGAACCGGCAGGCCATTCTATCCCAGAATAAACATCTTCGGTATTCTCTCTAAAAACAATCATGTCAACATATTCTGGATGTTTCATTGGGGAAGGGATTCCAGTATAGTATCTAACTGGTCTTATACATGCATATAGGTCAAGAACTTGTCTTAGCGTAACGTTAATACTTCTTATGCCTCCTCCAATAGGAGTTGTCAAAGGCCCCTTAATTCCTACTATGCACTCTTTTATCTTTTCAACTGTTTCGTCTGGGAGCCAGTTTTTTGTTTTATTGAAAGCCTTTTCTCCAGCCAATACTTCTGTCCAGTATATTTTTCTCTTGCTTCCATATGCTTTTTGGATGGCAGCGTCCATAATCTTTTGGGATACCTTCCATATGTCAGGACCTATCCCGTCTCCTTCAATGAAAGGAATTATAGGAAAATCAGGAACATCGATCTTTCCCGATTTCATTGTGATTAAATCTCCACTCATTTTATCTCCTCATTTTGTTATACACATAATTTAAGGCCCCGCCGGCCTTTAAAAGTTCTAAATCTCTACCCAAGAGATTTTTATTAAGCTTGTATGTTTGATTCTTTGTAACATTTTTACAAACAATGTTACTAAAATCTCCTATTTCAATTACTAGCTCATCATCAAAATCTATTCTGTCATAGTCTTTTTCATCAGAAAATGTTAATGGAACTATCCCAAAGTTAACTAAATTTGCATGATGGATCCTTGCAAAACTTTTGGCAATTACCGCCTTAACTCCTAAGAACATTGGAACTATTGCAGCATGCTCTCTTGAAGATCCTTGACCATAATTACTACCTGCAATTATGAATCCTCCACCCTTAGATTTGGCCCTTGATGGAAAGTCTTTGTCTATCCTTTCAAAAGCATATTCGGATATTTTAGGAATGTTTGATCTTAGAGGCAATATCTTTGCTCCTGCAGGCATTATATCATCAGTTGTTATATTGTCCCCTGTTTTTAATAAGACGAAGCCTTTTAAAGGATCTTTTAGACCCTCATTTCTTGGAACAGGTTGTATATTTGGCCCTCTAATTATTTCAACATCTTTTCCATCTTCTGTTGGAAAAATAAACATATTATCATTTATCTCAAATTTATCTGGCATTTCAATTTTTGGATATTTGCCAAGTTTTCTAGGATCAGATATAAATCCGTTTAAGGCAGATGCAACTGCAACTTCTGGGCTTACTAGATAAATATCTGCATCTTTTGTCCCACTTCTACCTTTGAAGTTTCTGTTAAATGTCCTAAGGGAAGTACCTCCAGATTTAGGGGCTTGACCCATTCCTATGCATGGACCGCATGTACACTCTAAAATCCTTCCTCCAGCATCAACTATATTCTTTAGATAACCATCTTTAACTATCATTGAAAGAACTTGTTT
>LNGD01000087.1 GCA_001587675.1 Candidatus Methanofastidiosum methylothiophilum | reverse complement strand
ATGTGAAGCTTTTAGTGCAACTATTGTATCGATTGGATCCATACCAGCATTTTCTGCTAAGGTTCTTGGAATTATTTCCATTGCCTGAGCAAATGCTTTTACAGCTAACTGTTCTCTGCCACTAATCTTTTCTGCGTATTCGTTTAATCTCTTTGATAATTCCATCTCTGCAGCTCCACCACCGGCACATATTGTTCCATCTTCAATTGCTGTAGATATGACACCAATTGCATCTTCAAGTGCTCTCTCTACTTCTTCTAAGAAGTGTTCAGTTCCTCCTCTGAGTAATAAGCTTACTGCTTTTGGATCTTTGCATCCTTCGACAAAGGTCATTTCGTCTCCGCCAATCTTCTTCTCTTCGACAGAGCCTGCGTTACCAAGATCCTTTGGTTCAAGATCTGCTACTTTGTTTACAACTCTTGCACCAGTTGCTTTAGCTAATTTCTTCATGTCGCTCTTTTTGACTCTTCTTGCAGCGTATATTCCACTCTTTGCAAGATAGTGCTGGGCTAAATCATCAATTCCTTTCTGACAGAATACAACATTTGCACCAGATGCCTTTACCTGATCTACCATTTTCTTTAGCATGGCTTCTTCCTGGTCTAGGAATGCCTGTAGCTGGTCTGGTGAAGTAATTCTAATCTCTGCATCAGTCTCAGTTTCTTTAACTTCAAGAGCACAGTCAAGTAAGGCGATTTTTGCATCTTTTATTTTCTTTGGCATGCCATCGTGTACTCTTTCCTTATCAATTATTAATCCCTGGATAAGCTTGGAATCCTCTACACTTCCTCCCTCTTTCTTCTCTACCTTAATGTCCTCGGTTTCAACTATGTACTTTCCGTTTTCTTTAACAGCTACCTGTTTAACTGCATTAAGAGCGAGTGGTGCTAAGGTATCCTTTGCTTTTTCTGCACCCTTTCCAGTCATTGCTGTCTTTGCAATTTCAAGAAGTATTTCTTCATCATTAATAGAAATTGTATCCCCAATATCTTTTAATATTTCTTCAGCTTTTTCAGCTGCAATTTTGTAACCAGATGCAACGACTGTTGCATGTACATCTTGATCTAGAAGATCTTCTGCTTTCTTTAGAAGTTCTCCGGCAATTACAACGGCTGTTGTTGTTCCGTCTCCAACTTCTTCATCCTGTGTCTTAGCTACTTCTACAATCATTTTTGCTGCTGGGTGAGCAATATCCATCTCACTCAAGATTGTTGCACCATCGTTTGTAATAACAACATCTCCAAGTGAGTCAACGAGCATCTTGTCCATTCCTCTTGGACCAAGTGT
This sequence comes from Candidatus Methanofastidiosum methylothiophilum, assembly GCA_001587675.1. Classification (GTDB taxonomy): domain Archaea; phylum Methanobacteriota_B; class Thermococci; order Methanofastidiosales; family Methanofastidiosaceae; genus Methanofastidiosum. The sequence continues at coordinate 5,343 of LNGD01000087.1, read as the reverse complement.
CGTCTTTACTGTTTCTGCTACAATTCTTCCAGCTAGAATATTCATTCTTTGAGCATCTCTGCCCATAAATCTCTGAGCGCCCTCAGGTTGGACACTCATTGGTTGTCTAATCTCTGCCATAATTACACCTCATTAATAATTTAGCTATTTTTTGATGTATTAGAGGTGATATAAAAAGCTTTCTATCTAGAAATAAGTTAAAATAAAATATATTTAGATTAAACTATAACTTTGATTAGAATTAAATTAGAATTTATAAATTAAACATTACAATAGATCCGACGTCTTTTTGAAGCTCCACTTGAATATCATTGCTTTCTTTAATGGAGTTCTTTATCTCATAAAATAGTGGGTCAAACGTTTTGGATCCGTAGACATTAAGGAAGATAATATTGTGTTCGACCATATTTGAATCTATTTCTATCTTTGATGTGACTTTACATACTTCAAGCTCAGAGTCATGCAAAAATCTCAATAATTTTCTATTTACTGCAACTATCTTTTCGTTAAATACAAGAGATAATGAAAGTATCTTTGAGCATATGATGGCCGTCTGCTCTGGCATCGTTTCAGAAAATTTGTTGTACAAATTTCTCCAACTTTTATTGTAGACTTCCATTTCGTCTTTTTCCATGCCTTCTCTTAACTTCGTGTAACCAAGCTCTACTTCCTTCTTTAGAACGTATTCCTTAACGGTCTTGATTTTGATTCCTTTTTCAATAAGGGTTTCATAGAAAGTCCTTATCTCTTCATCCTTAGGAACTGGTCCCTTTGCCCAATAAGAAAGAACCCTTACCTGCTCACCAAGTAGCTCTTCACCACGATGAACTTTTAGAAGTATATCAACTAGCTCTTCAGGCATTATTACTTCTTCGATATGGAGCGATTTAATCAACGCTTCAGCTTGAGCATATTTACTTTTCGAAACAAAAAGAGATACATCACATATAGCCGTGTTTTTATTCAAGAGACCACCAATTAAAAAAAATAAAGGATTATACTGTTATTACGATAGCTGTTGTTGTGTCAATTACCCCTTCGATATAGTGGATTTGTTGGATAACTGTTTTTGTTAGTTCGCCAAGATCATTTGCTTTTATTTTTGCGATTGCGTCGTAGGGTCCAGTTATAACATCTGCTTCAACTACTCCTTCAATTTTCTTTACAGATTCAATAACTTCTTTTATTTTTCCTATAGATACAGTTATTAAAACGTATGCATATACCATTAGAGCACCTATATTATTTTAGGATATAAAGTATTTAAATATTTCTTTTTATATATTCAAAAAATTAGAAAATCCAATACCTATGTATCAGATTTTTTAACGTAATTGGAGGTTAGGGTTGAACACTCCTTGAGAAATTACCTCATTCTTAATTTTTGTAAGCTCTTTTATTTCATTCTCAAAGTTTACGGTATTAATTGAAGTCCAATGAATTGAATCTGGAATGAAAAATTCGTATATTGGGTAGTATCCATCCCACGCTTCCCCGAGTCTTGGCAATGCCACAGTTCCTGCTATCCTGATGTTAGAAAATCCTATCTTTCCCATTTGTTCAGCGAGTTTCTGGACTCTATTGTTGCCTATTGCAACTCCGGCAGTCTGTAGATACTCTTTCCAAGGTTTCATTTTTTCTATTACTTCTTCAAGACTTTTTACCCCAAAGACTCTAATCAATCTGTTTTGGCCTATAGGATTTAGATTAAAATTAGATTCGTAAATAACTGCAAAGTTATGTTCTGAGGAGGGGAAAATTCTCTGGCCACCATCAAATTCTGGTCTAGAAAGAATTTCTCCTATTTTGACTTCTCTTAGTTTCCTGAAGAAGTTGGTCTGTGGTATTGATCTAGAAAGTTTTTCTAGTTCGTCAGCAAGTACTTCTGCAAATTCCAATGGGCTAAGTTCTCCGCCTTCCTCAACGAAAAATCCAAAAGCAGGTGAGCCACACATGTATCCCTCGTAACCGATTCCATCAAGTGCGGCAAGACCGGCAACATCTCTGTTGGCCATCTCCCTTGCAATTAATTCAACTCCAAACTTTCCGCCATGATAACATCCCTTAATTGAATAGCCATTCCGATTAAGCTCATCTATTCTGTTCTTAACAGACATTGCTGTTTGTGTACTAGAAACAACGCTTACTACATTAGAATTTTTGAATATGATGTCCTCAATTGACTCATCTCCCCCTGCCCAAGGTACAACTGCAATTGTTTCTCCTATTTTTTCATTTTGCTCGGCCACTGATTCCGCATACAAAGGTGCAAATAGAGGCTGGACTGACGGGGTTTTAATTAAACCAGAAGCCTTTACTATGCTTGCTATAAAAATCCCTAGACTTTCAATAAAACCAGGCACATTTGAAGGGGTGATATATGTAACAAGCTCCAATTCTTTATCATATTGAGTAATTCTTTTCAGGGCAATTTTATCTCTAAATCCGGCATATGCTCTAACAAACGTATTTGCTCCCTCAATCGGTGTAAATTGCTTAAAAACTTCAGGAGGCATGTTCAAATTAGAAAGAAAATTAATAGTCTGTTCATCTATTTTGTATATCGACCGGAACTGATAGAATTCAATTAATTCAGGAGACAGATTAGTTAGCTGAGGTAAGAGTTCAAGAGAAATTTTCTTTTTTTTGTAATTGTTATCTGCCCAAGCCTTTGATACATTTCCATATGCATTTGCAATCTCAGTTAAGGGCATCTCTGCAAGATATTTTTTCCTGTTTTCTTTTAGACCAGTTACTATGTCCTTGATATTTTCTTTATTTATTGTTGGGACAAGAATGGTATAATCACTTACATTCCTCTCAGTGAAATCCATTTGCTTTTCAACAGATTTCAGGGATTTAGGAAGATAGTATCCTTTTAATTTTGACATTTATCCCGCCACCGTTTTTGCTAACACTCCAGAACATCCTCTGCTTTCAAGTCTTGGAAGTCTTTCTATACTTAAGAGTATTGGAGTTGTCTTATCACATGAAGGGCATCCGTCATAATCTATTTTAAGTTTATCACCCGTTGTAATGAAACCTGGGAAGGACTTCGATGAAGGTTCTAAGAAAGCATAAGTTCCTGTAGCCTTTCCTTCAGGAGGTATTGGTTCCATGTGCTCATCGAAAAGAATAACTTCCATCCAAGGTGGAATGTGTTTATTATTAGCTTCAAGACAGTCAATCATTATAGAGTTTGACTCTGTCATGCCATACAAATCGATGTATCTTTTTGAATCAATTCCAAAAGCTTCCTCAATTAATTCATTCATTTTATCTCTGCTTACTATTGACCGACCCTTGAATCCACCCGTAGACGCCAAGAAACTATCTTCGGCTATCTTTGCATTAATTCCATTTTCAAGTATATATTTTGCTGTGTCAATTATCAAGAAAGGTGGTCCCATAAAAACGACTCTTTTTCCTTTATTTTCTTCAAGTTTACCTACAATGTTTTTGATGGCGTTCTTTTCTATTTTTGGCAGCATTTTTTTTATGAAGTAATTAATTACCTTTTCTTTAGAAGATCTTGGTCCCCTCATCCTTAATCTAATAATATCTGCTTTTAGATTATCAAATGCATGGAAAACGTTTCCCGGTGAAATGCTATCAGCCACTACTTTTCCATTGTAGCCTACCTGCAAAAAAGTTTTCCTTGGAATACCCAAGATAAATTGCTCTTTACCCTTGTTGAGTTTAAGAGTTGCATCTATTGCCTCATTATATGATCTTACTATCATTGAACGAGTAAATTCGTCTCTTGGTAAAAATGTCAGTTTTCCAGTTGTTCCACTACTGAATCCCAATAGCATGCCGTTTGAATAAAATTCTTCAAGAAAACTTTCAAGGGAACCCATGCCTTTAGGAGTAAAATCAATTGGAACCGATGAAATTCTGTCCACCCACTGTTTGAATTCCTTGGGACTCTTTTCAGGGGATTCCATCTGATATGATTTGAATACTCCATCAGGTATTACAATTTTATGAAAGTCTTCAGGTTTTATATCTCCTTTAAGGCCTTTCAATTTGCAGTAATCATGGTAAAATCTATTATTCTCAAAATGAAATTTGTGGGACATTTTAATTGCTTTATGTCTCAGTTTTTCTACTTCTTCTCTTTTCTTAAAATAGTTTTCAGAAGAAACAAGTTTTTGAATTAAATCAGTGTCATACATAAAATCACCAGAATTCTCATAGAGAACTTGTAAAGCCTCGGGAAATCATCTATAAAAAATTTTCGGTAAAATCAAATTAAAATGAAAGATAATTGATAGCAATATTTATATTATAATAATTATTCGAAAAGATATGAATTATGTAAATAAAGATAAGATTATTTCTTGGGCTAAAATAATTAGATTTCAATTCTATCCAATGACTTTTTTAGCTTATACGGTTGGAGCTTTATCTTCTCTTAAAATAATAGGCAAATTTGATTTAACAGTATACATTCTTGGATATTTATCGATGTTTCTGATTGAATTTGCAACTGTAATCTCAAACGAGTATTATGATTACGAAACAGATAGAATAAACAAAAACTATAGTCAATTTACTGGGGGATCAAGAATGCTTGTTGATGGAAAAATAACTTTCATTGAAACTAAAATTGCAATCGCTGGCGCATTGTTTATTATTTCTATCTTTGGACTCATATTGGCTTACATGACAAGTTTTTATGCAATCCTTATTTTATTGATTGGACTTATTTTAGGATTATCTTATACAGTACCACCAATAAAATTATCATATAGGGGGCTAGGTGAAATAGACGTTGGAATTACTCACAGTTTTTATATAGTCCTAGCTGGATTCTTGTTACAATCACCTGCAATAGGTACTACATTTCCTTGGTTGATTTCGATACCCCTTTTCTTTGCAGTTTTTGGGGCCATAATACTTGCAGGGTTTCCTGATTTAGACGCCGATAAAAAAGTAGGAAAAAAAACACTTACTGTGTTATTAGGTCAAAAAAGAGCAACACTTTTATCAATAGTTTCCATTATTTGTTCCATTTTGTCTAGCGGTTTCATCGCTTATTCTAGAATACTGGGATATGCGAGCATATTATTTCTTATTACCATAATCCAAGGTATAGCATTAATATACTTATTAAATATTTTATTTAAGGCAAATGTTAACTATAGTCAGATCAATAAACAACTTCAGATGGCTTTATCTTACATAATGTGGTTTACTTTGATTCCACTTCTGTATTTGTCCAATATAATTGATTAATAGAAAGTTTTATATAGGATTCTGAAATCGGAATCTTCATGCCGCCATAGCTCAGTAGGTAGAGCGCTCGACTGTTAATCGAATGGTCGCAGGTTCGAGTCC
>LNGD01000086.1 GCA_001587675.1 Candidatus Methanofastidiosum methylothiophilum | reverse complement strand
GCCCACTGTTTTGACTGAAAAAGGATCAAAAATCGCTACAATTACTATGAAGAAGCATAAAGTTCTCCTCGACTTCTTTAAAATGATACTTGTACCTGAAGATGAGGCAGAAAGGGATGCTTGTGATATGGAGCACAACCTAAGTAAAGTAACAAATGAGCAATTGATTAAATTCATGGCGTTTTTATCCAACGAAGGATTCTTTGAAGTCTGGGCCAGGAAGTTTAAAGATTTCTCCTCCAGTGGCAAGATGAAACCTATGAAGTTCTCAGATGAAGAGTATTATGATTTAGCCTTCCAGAATATGAAGTAAAGTTAGAAATAAACTATTTAAAACAAAGAACAAATATCAAATCATGATATCTCTTGGTATAGAGGGTACAGCTCATACCCTTGGGGTAGGGATAGTTTCTGAAGAAGGTGTACTCTCCAATGTTACTGATTCTTATTGCTCAGACGGTGGGATCCATCCCCGAGAAGCAGCTGACCACCACGCTAACGTTATAGGCAGTGTGATGGAAAAATCTTTTTTGGAATCAGGCATTAAGAAAGGAGATATTGATGTAATCTCCTTTTCAATGGGGCCGGGTCTTGGCCCTTGTCTTAGGATTGTTGCAAGTGCAGCAAGGTCCCTTTCTATTAATCTAAATGTACCTGTGATCGGTGTAAATCACTGTGTGGCACATGTTGAAATTGGCAGGTTTACTACAGGAGCAAAGGATCCGGTGACCCTTTATGTTTCAGGAGGGAATACTCAAATTCTTGCGTATGCAGAGGGTAAGTATAGGGTATTTGGCGAAACACTTGACGTTGGTATAGGCAACATGCAGGATACATTTGGCAGAGAGCTTGGGATAGGATTTCCTTGCGGTAAACAGATAGATGAGCTCGCAAGCAAAGGTAAGAATTATTTGCAATTGCCATACACAATTAAGGGCATGGATTTTTCATTCTCTGGCCTATTGACAGAATCTATAAGGAAACTCAAAACAAATCCGCAGGAAGATGTTGTCTTTTCTCTTATGGAAACAGCCTACTCATTAGTTGTAGAAGCTTCTGAAAGGGCTATGTCGCACACTGAAAAAAATGAGCTCCTGCTAACAGGTGGAGTTGCATCCTCCCGGCGATTAAAAGAGATGTGCAATACCATGTGCGAGGAGAGGGGAGCCTCTCTCTTTGTTCCTCAACCTTCGCTATGCAGAGATAACGGGGCAATGATAGCTTATCAGGGACTTTTGGAGCATAAAAATGGTAAGAGGATGAATATTGAGGATACAATAGTCAAGCAGAAGTGGAGAACTGACGAGGTGGATGTCAATTGGATATAAAGATAATTGAAGAGGCTGTGGAAGCAATAAAGAACGGCGGGGTCATCGTCTATCCAACTGACACCTGTTACGGCATAGGTTGTGATGCGACAAATCCTTTAGCGATTGAAAAAATATTCAGGATAAAGGGCAGAGAAAAGGATAAGCCGCTTCCGCTAATAGCTTCGTCTATTGAAATGATAGAAAAATATGTCATCATGGATGAGCGGGCAAAAAAACTCTATGCAAAGTTCCCAGGCATATCTGTGGCCATGAGGAAAAAAGGTCTTGAAATCCCGGACTCAGTAAACAGGGAAAAACTAGCCTTTAGGATACCTGCAAATGAGATTTCAAAAAAGCTATCTGAGATTTCAGGAAAGCCCCTAATTTCCACAAGTGCCAATAAATCCGGGGATCCATCTCCTTACTCCATCATTGAAGTTAAATCAAGCCTTAAAGATTCTTTAATTTATATAGATTATTTCATCGACTCCGGGACACTTGGCAAGAATCCTCCATCGACCATCGTTGACCTTGTTGAAGGTAAGGTTGGAAGGATAGGGGCAGTATCAGAGGAGCAGATATTAAATTTTCTAGGTGGTAGGCTTTGATTCTAAAGAAGGGGGCAGAGGCCGACATTTACCTTGAGGATTTCAAGGATATTTTTGGATTTGACTTCTTCAATGAAAAGGTAATAGTAAAAAAAAGGGTAAAGAAAAGTTACCGGATACCTGAGATAGACGATAGCATTAGGGGCTTTAGGACTGTAAAAGAGGCTAAGATAATAAATAAGGCAAAAGTTTCAGGTGTGAATTCTCCTGCCCTCTATCATGTTGATTTAGGTGAAAAGAGAATTATAATGGAGTACGTCGAAGGGGTCAGGCTAAAGGAATATTTTGCATCAAAAGGACTTGATAGGGAGATAGCCTTTGAGATTGGCAGGTCAATAGGTCTTCTCCATAAGGCCGGGATAATTCATGGGGATATCACTACCTCAAACATGATTCTAAACAACGGTAAGATTTATTTCATTGATTTTGGGCTTTCTGAAGAATCAGAAGAGATTGAGAAGCAGGGTATAGATATACATCTTTTGAGGCAGGCCCTTGAAAGCACTCACTTTGACATTTCTGAAGAAGTATTCAAAATTGTGCTTGAAGGATATTCAAAAATCCTTGGGGAAGAGAAGAAGAATGAACTTCTCCAAAGGATAGAACAAATTGAAAAGAGAGGAAGATACAGAAAAAGAGATTAAATTTTCTCTAATTCGCTCAAAACTTCCCACAAAATAGTCCTAGTGTGCATTGGCATATTTGGATCATTTGATATTTCATCCAATAGCTCAACTGCAGCATGGGCCCTAGACTGTACAGGCTCAGAAGTATCTAGTAGTCTGTCAGCGGCTTCCTTGGCAGCTCTTCTTATATTTCTGGGGACACTGTTGTCTTCATTAACAAATTCGTTTAAGTAGTCGACAATACCTTTAATATTTTCTTCGGGCAATTAAATCACCTCTTCTAGTATTCAGATGAATATAAAATTGCTTTAAAACATTTATCTTTAGGAAGTTTAATTAACCATGAGGAAATAGGTTATTATTATAGCTATAATGCCAAAAATAACTCCAATTAACCAAATACGATAAACTAGGCTTTTTTCTGTCAGTTTAAACTTCGAAGTCAATAGGTTTGCAACTGAAAGATAGGCCTGCGGATGCAAAATACCATTGTCATCGACCTTTGTAGGGCCATATTTTTTGCTTCCAAATCGCCTCTTTGACTTGAATAAGAACTCTAATATTTGAGGAATTAAGAGGATGACTCCAATTATCTCTATATGCTTGATAATAGAAAACGAGGCTATAACGGCACCAACAATTAAAGTTCCTGTGTCGCCTGGGAATATTTTTGCCGGGTATTTATTATACATTAAAAATGCTAGGAAAGACAATGTGAATGCAAGAAGGTATATAGAAGTGTTAAAGTCGCCTAGGAGAGCAATGCAAATAGCGAGGGAGAGCGTAGAAATAAATCCAAGGCCAATCTCTTCACCATTAAAACCAGCAAGGAGATTTGTTAGATTTGAGGCGGCAGTAATCCCAATCGGCACCATAATATAATAGAGCAGACCAAAGTTTATTTTGAAAAAAATAAAATCAATAACTGTATTCTCGATAAAGAACAGCAAGGGTATACCACCCAAAAGGCACGCGGCCGTTTTTACCATTTGAGGAATGTTGTAAAGGTCATCTACAAGACCTATTACCCCGATAGTTGCAACAGGAAATATGAACATCAGGATTTTTTCATCCCGACTAATAAGATAATATAACATGAAAAAAGGGATTGTGCCAAGGAGAAGTGCCAAACCACCAGCTTCGGGGACTTCAAATCTTTCCTTTTTGTGAAGGTCAACACCATATATACCGCGACTTTTGTTTATCTTTCCGATGAAGGGTGTTAGAATAAACGTCGATACAAACGAGAATAACGGGAGCAATAAGCTATTCATGAACTAAATGTTATATAGGTGTTCTTAAATATTTTTATTATGGACATTTCCCTTGCCCGATATGAACTATTTCTATTTGACATGGATGGAACTCTCGTAAAGTTTAAGCTAGATTTTGATTACCTGAAACGGAGCACCCGAAAAATTCTTGAAGAAAATGGCGTTTACCTTGAGATAAAGGGCTCCCTTATCGAAACAATAAAAGAGTTAAGGCCATTATTTGATACCGATGAAGCCTATAATAATTTTGTAAAGGGAATTGAGGATACAATATCCCAGCATGAAATTGAGACGGCTGAAAAGGCTGAAGTGTTTCCGCACTCAAAAGAGCTACTAGACACTCTGAGGTTGAAAGGGAAGAAGATCGGGATAATAACAAGAAATTGCAAAAAGGCATCCCTTAGGACACTTGAGGTATCTGGATTGATCGGCTATATGGATGTGATAGTTACCAGGGAGGATGTAATAAATGTTAAGCCCCACCCAGAACACGTTGAAGTGGCCATTAACCATCTCGGGAAAAAGCCGTCTGAAACAGTTGTAGTTGGCGACCACAGATATGACATAGCATCTGGAAAAAGAGCAGGATGCTTTACCATAGGAATTCTATCCGGAGTTTCCTCCGAGGAGCTTCTAAAGGAAGCAGATGTCGTTGTTTCATCTTTGGATGAGATTATTTCTTATTTATAGGGCAATTGACAATAAAGTTTTTAAACAGCAACTTAATCCACTCTTATATAATCAAAGAAAGGAGGGTCACGATGGAATACAAGATTGTAATTTCTTACTCTGATGGAAAGACAATACAGAAAGAAGTAAAGGACAAACAGGCTGAAGCCCTCTTTGGTTTAAAAATTGGCGAAGAGTTTAATGGTGAGACCATAGGACTTTCTGGTCATACGTTAAAGATCACAGGTGGGTCTGATAAAGACGGATTCCCAATGAGACAGGACCTTGATGGAAACAGAAGAGTAAAACTCTTACTTTCAAAGGGCGTCGGATTTAACCCAGAAGAAAGTGGCGAGAGAAGAAAAAAGAGAGTTAGAGGAAACACCATAAACGAAGATACTGTCCAAATTAACACCAAAGTAACAAAGCCTGAGAAATATCCTGAAGAAAAGAAAGCTGAAGAAGCACCAGCAGAAAAATCTGAATCTGCTTAAACATTTGAACTATAGGAGATTTATAATTGGGACAAGCTGAAGTGAATATTGGTTTAGTCGGCCATGTAGATCATGGTAAAACTACATTGACTAGAGCTCTCTCTGGCGTGTGGACTGATAAACATAGCGAGGAGCTTAGAAGAGGTATTACAATAAGACTTGGGTATGCCGATATTGAGTTTAGAAAGTGCAAGGCATGCCAGGGCGCAGAGGCCTTTACAACTGAGAAAACTTGTCCAAAATGCGGTGGACCAACTGAGGTCTTGAGAAAAGTTTCTTTCGTTGACGCACCAGGCCATGAAACTTTAATGGCAACGATGCTTTCAGGAGCTGCAATAATGGACGGTGCTATATTAGTCATTGCGGCAAATGAGAAGTGTCCCCAACCGCAGACAAGAGAGCACCTTATGGCCTTGAATATCGTCGGAATTAAAAATATTGTAATTGCCCAGAACAAAATAGAGCTTGTTTCCAAGGAAAAGGCAATTGAGAACTATAATCAGATTAAAGAATTTATTAAAGGAACAGTTGCTGAAAATGCTCCCATTATTCCCATTTCTGCGCAGCACAGGGTTAATATCGATTATCTAATCAAATCTATAGAGGATGTAATAAAGACGCCGAAAAGAGACCCAAATAAACCACCTGTAATGTACATAGCCAGATCTTTTGATACAAACAGACCTGGAACAGCCCCTGAAGATCTTAAGGGTGGAGTCTTAGGTGGGTCATTAATCCAGGGGAAACTCAAAGTTGGTGATAAAATTGAGATTAGGCCTGGATTTGAAAAAGTAGAGCAAAACAAGAAGGTCTTTAAGCCAATAGTAACTTTCATTTCAAGCTTGAACGTTAGCAACGAATCAGTTGAAGAGGCTTTGCCTGGCGGGCTTTTAGGCGTTGGGACTTTTCTAGACCCTGCAGTTACAAAATCAGATACACTTGCAGGCAGTATTTTAGGGTACTCAGACCAATTACCAAAAGTTTGGGAAACTTTATCACTTGAAGTATATCTTTTGGATAGGGTAGTTGGGACTGAAGAGGAAACCCAAGTTGAGCCAATTCGACCTAAGGAGATGCTACTTCTAAATGTCGGAACAGCTAAAACAATCGGTACAACTACAAAAGTAGGGAAGACCACTGAGTTAATTTTAAAATTACCTGTATGTTCATTAGTCGGCGAAAGGGTCGCCATCAGTAGAAGGGTTGGAGCTAGATGGAGACTGATAGGGTACGGAATAATAAAGTAAAGGTAATTTTAGATACAAATTTTCTCCTTCTTCCTGGCAGATTTAATCTCTGGATTGAATCTATTGAGGATGTCATTGAAAAAAAATGTGAAATATTAATTCCGTCTAATGTTATTTCTGAACTTAAGCGTATTGATTTAACTGGTTCTGACAAGTTATCCAAAGAAATTGCATTAAAGCTCGCTGAGCGATACGAAACTATCGAACTTGAAGGACCAGTTGATAGATCCATACTTGAATATGCAAAAAAGAATAAATGCATTGTAGCAACAAATGATATGAAGTTAAAGTCAGAGCTAAGAGGAAACATGATTCCCGTTGTTTTTCTTAAAAAAGGGTCAAGGCTTGCCCTTGAAGGTTACATTGATTGAATTTTTTCTAGAATATTCTTCACGTTCTTATTTAACGGTTTAGAT
>LNGD01000085.1 GCA_001587675.1 Candidatus Methanofastidiosum methylothiophilum | reverse complement strand
AACTGTACTGTCTCCTGCATCGTGCTCTGGCACAACCTTTTGAACCTGAACGCAGGTTAAATATGTCCCACAGCCGATAAGTGATATACAAAACATTTTTATAAATAAAGATTCATCATTAAAATGGAGGGATTATATGAAAATATTAGGTGTATGTGGATCCCCTAGAGAGGGTAACAGCCTATTTTTATTGAAGAAGGCTCTTGAAACTTGTAACGAACTCGGTGTAGAAACTGAACTTGTACATGTTGGTTTATTGAAAGTTGCTCCTTGTAAAGCATGTGGAGCGTGTAAAGAAACAGGGGTTTGTATTCAAAAAGACGATATGACTCCAATTTATGATAAGATAAGAGGTGCGGATGGAATTATACTTGCCTCACCTGTGTACCTAGGTGGAGTTTCTGCACAGATGAAGGCTTTTATGGATAGAACAAGAGCACTCAGAGGTAAATTTGAACTTAGAAATAAAGTCGGAGCAGGTATATCTGTAGGTGGATTTAGAAATGGTGGGCAAGAAACAACTTTACAACAGATTTTCAATTTCTTCCTGATACACAACTCAATTATCGTGGCTGACGAATCTACATCACATTACGGCGGTGTAGGCTTTGGTTATAATCCTGGTGATTGTGATAAAGATGAGTATGGTATAAAAACTTCACAAAATACAGCTAGAAATATGGTAAAAGTATTAAAGTTAATTAAGGGGGAAGCCAAACAAGAAGTAAAAAGCTGGTAAGGTAATCTCATGATAGGTCAGGAGGATATAAAGAATATCCTAGCGGGTTATGATCTTGACAACATAACTATTGGTGTTTTGGGAGGGCATTCAGCCCTTGATATTTCTAGCGGTGTGAAAAAATATGGATTCAACACAGTCGCTGTATGTCAGAAAGGCAGAGAAAAAACTTATTCAAAATACTATAAGACTAGGGATGGAAGGGGATGCATTGACAAAGTAATTGCACTAGATAAATTTAGTGATATAATCAATAAAGATGTTCAAAAGCAATTAAGAGAAATGAACACAATATTTATCCATAATAGGTATTTCTGGGTTTACTTTAATTTTGAACAAATAGAAAATGATTTCTTTGTTCCCATTTATGGATCAAGAGGACTAGTTAAACTAGAAGAGCGAGATGTACCAAAGAATCAATATTATCTATTAAACAAGGCTGGTATAAGATTCCCTAAGATATTCTCCTCCCCTGAAAAAATAGATAGATTAGTAATAGTCAAAGTCTCAGAAGCTATTAGAAGTTATGAAAGAGCTTTTTTCTTTGCTTCTTCTCCTCAAGAATATGAGCAAAAAAGTAGAGAATTGATAGAAAAAGGAATGATTACTAACGAGGCACTAAAAAAAGCAGTTATTGAAGAATATATTTTGGGCGCTCAAACAAACTTTAATTATTTTTACTCAAATATTAGAGAAGAATTGGAACTAATGGGAACAGATACAAGACGTCAAACTAATTTAGATGGTATTCTAAGACTTCCAGCAAATGAACAACTTGAAGTCCTCAAATATATTAAGCCAAAGATGATTGAAACTGGTCACATAACCTGTACTACAAAAGAGAGTATCCTAGAGAAAGCCTTTGATATTGGAGAAAAATTCGTTGATGTAACTAAAAAAGAATGTGCCCCCGGAATTATAGGGCCATTTGCACTACAAGGTGCTGTTGCTTCTTTGGAAGGAAAAGAAGAGATTGTCATATTTGACGTTTCAATGAGAATTCCTGGAAGCCCGGGTACTAAATTTACCCCCCATACAGGATATCTTTATGGAAGAGAGATAAGTTATGGGGAAAGAATAGGAATGGAATTAAAGGAAGCTCTAGAAAAAGACTCTATTGAAAATATCCTGTCTTAGGTCTCTTTTTTAAAACATATTTATCTATTATTTTTACAATTGCATCAATAGAAAATGGTTTAATCAGAACAAACTTTGCACCTGCGTCAAATAATTCTTTTTGAAGGTCGGAGTAAGCAGTGCCCCCAATAATAAAAGCATTGGAATTTAACTTCAGTATTTCCTTAGTTGCTTTAATACCGTCCATAACAGGCATTTTTATATCCATAATGACGACATCTGGTGAATGTTTCTTATATTCTTCAATCCCTGCCAATCCATCATGAGCTAAAAATACTGTATGAGACGATAATCCTTGTTTTAAAATATCTAAAAAATCCTGATTATCATCGACAATTAATATTTTCACCATTTTATCACTATACAACGTTCAAAACTGTTAGGCTAGTAGATTTATTTACGCCTTTAAGTTTTCTGATGTTTTCGATAATAATATTAAACTCTTTCGGTGAATTACAGAGAACATATGCAACTACATCCCATTCACCAGTAGTTTCATAAACTCTTTTTACTCCTTCAATGTTTTTTATTTGTTTGACAATTTCATATGTGGATTCCTGGGTATGGGTATTTAAGAGAACTAATGAGATAAATCCAAAACTGGTAGAGATGTCAACGGTAAAATTTTTAATTATTCCTATTTTTATCAGATTATCAATTCTTCTTCTAATGGATCCCTCAGAAACAGAGAGTAATTTGGCAATATCTGTATTCTTCATTCTTGAATCTTTTTCTAAAAGATTTAATATTTGAATGTCTATCTCATCCATAAATAAGTATCCCAGTTTTGCTTTAAAAATATTTCGATTATCGTAATATTACTACTAATTTTAACCGCAACATTTAAAAAGTGTTTACGATTAATGCCATCGAGGTGATTTAGATGGGAGAATGCCCAGAATGTAACTGTGTAATAGAAATAGAAAATCCAGAAGTAGGGGATATTGTTGAATGTCCAGAGTGTGGGATAGAACTTGAAATAATAAGTCTTGACCCACTTATACTAGAAATAGCCCCTGAAGAAGAAGAGGATTGGGGAGAATAAAATGGTTAAAATATTGGACACAACTCTAAGAGAAGGGGAACAAACTGCAGGTGTTTCTTTTACAATTAATGAAAAAATGACACTTGCTAAGATGCTTGATGATTTTGGAGTAGATATGATAGAAGTCGGACATCCTAATGTCTCTCCAAAAATTGAAGAATTTATCAGAAAGGTGGTAAAAGAAAATCTCAATGCAGATGTTGTTGGTCACGTTAGAGCAGTGAGAGGAGATGTTGAAATGGCTGTTGATTGTGAAGTCGACAGAGTTGCCATATTTCTAGCAACATCAAACTTACACCTTCATGATAAATTGAAAATGACAAAAGAAGTAGCAATAGACAAAGTAGTTGATTGTGTCCAATATGCAAAAGACCACGGACTTAAAGTCAGATATACACCAGAAGATGCAACAAGAACAGATTTTGATTATCTAATTGAAATCTGTAATGCTGCAATTGAAGCAGGTGCAGATAGGATAAGTGTTGCAGATACCGTCGGGGTTATGCAACCCCATATTTTTTATGATCTTGTAAAGAAGATAAAAGAAAATTTAAAACCTGTTGGAATTGATGTTCATTGCCACAATGATTTTGGACTTGCTGTTGCAAATGCTATGGCGGGTGTTAGAGCTGGTGCAGACTGTGTTCACACTACAGTAAATGGGATAGGAGAAAGAACAGGTATAGTTGATTTATCCACTTTTGTAACTGCTACTCACGTTTTAGACAATGAAAATTTAAAATATGACTTAAAAATGTTAAAAAGTATTTCAGCATTTGTTGAAAAAATTACGGGAATATATATTTACCCACTAATGCCAATAATGGGGGATAATGCATTTACGCATAAGAGTGGAGTTCATACAGATGGAGTATTAAAAAATCCAAGTACTTATGAACCTTTTTCGCCAGAAATGGTTGGGAGAGAAAGAAAAATCATAGTTGACAAATTCGCTGGAAGAAGAGCAGTAATGTCGAAACTAGAACAATATGGAATAAAGGCTACAGATGAAGACCTTCTAAGAATAATTCAGGAAATTAAGAAAGTAGGCGACGAAAGAAAGATTGTACATGATACAGATATTCTAGACATTGCGGAGAAAGTTCTTGGATTTAAGGCAGTAACAATACCTTCTGGTGTTGATGCGGTATTATTCTTACGACTTGAAGCCCATATTTACACAACTTCGGTATCAAGGAAAATAAAAAATATGAAAGGTGTTCAAAAACTTTATGAGATGTCAGGAGACGAAGATATTGCAATATATGCATCATTAAAGAATGTTGCAGAATTAAATAATCTAATAGAAGATATAAGGAGTATTCCAGGAGTTCTTGCAACAAGTACAAGAGTAGTTCTAAAGAAATATGGTGAGGATAATGGGAACAGTTGCTGAAGAGATTTTTTCTAGAAAACTTTCAAGAGATGTTTCTGCAGGGGATATAGTATTAGTTGATATAGATGTAACAATGAGTCATGATAATACTACTCCTCTAGCAATCAAAGCATTGAGAAATACGGGTAAACCTTTGTTTGATAAAAATAGAGTTGTAGTAATATTTGATCATGTCCAGCCACCGGCATCAGTTGAAAGTGCAACATTGCAAAAAGAAGTATTAGAATTTATTAAAAAGGAAGGAATAAAGAACTTTTTCAGAGAGGGTATTTGCCATCAAGTTCTTGTTGAAAAGGGATTTGTCTTACCAGGACGAGTTATTATTGGAGGAGATTCCCACACTTGTACTTATGGAGCTCTTGGAGCTTTTGGAACTGGTGTTGGTTCAACCGATATAGGAGTCTCGTATGCAACAGGAAAGAATTGGTTTAGAGTTCCTGAAACATTTTATTTTGATGTTAATGGTTCATTTGCTAAAGGTGTTTACCCAAAAGATTTGATTCTAAAAATAATAGGTAAAGTTGGAGCCAGAGGGGCAACTTACAAAGCCTGTGAATTTGGTGGACCAACTATAGAAAACATGGCTTTAGGGGATAGACTAACACTAACTAACATGGCAATTGAGATGGGAGGAAAGACCGGTTTAATAAAGACGGATAAGGTCACTGAAAATTACTTGAAATCAAGGGGCTATCCATATACAGAAATAGTTCCCAAAGACCCAAATTATGAAAAAGTCTTTGAATTTGATGTAGAAGATCTCACTCCTCAACTTGCAGTTTCACCCAAAGTTGACAATGTTTATCCTGTTGAAAAATATGTAGGAACTGAAGTTGATGAAGTATTTATAGGTACATGTACTAATGGTAGAATAGAAGATCTTGAAATTGCTGCTAGAATGTTTAAAGGAAAAAAATTAAGCCCTCTTCTAAAGACGATTATCGTTCCGGCTTCAAATGAAATTTATTTAGAGGCAATGAATAGGGGTTACATAAAAATATTCATGGATGCTGGAGCAATGGTTTGTAATCCTGGATGTGGTCCTTGTATCGGAAGACATCAAGGAGTAATCGCACCTGGTGACCGAGCTTTAACGACTATGAATAGAAACTTTGTAGGAAGAATGGGCTCAGATAAAGGAGAGATAATAATTGCATCCCCTGCAACTGCAGCTGCTACAGCGCTCAATGGTAAAATAACAGACCCAAGAGAGGTGATTTGATGGGAAGGGTATTCAAATTCAATGATGACGTTAACACAGATGAGATTATACCAGGTAGATATAATGTCACGACAGATCCTAAAGCACTTGCAGAACACTGTTTTTTTGAGGTAAGACCAGATTTCTCAAAAAATGTTAAAGTAGGAGACTTTATAGTAGCAGGAGAAAATTTTGGATGTGGTTCATCAAGAGAGCACGCACCTATAGCAATTAAGGCATCAGGAGTAAAGGCAGTTATTGCAAAGAGTTTTGCTAGAATATTCTACAGAAACTGCATTAATATAGGTCTACCAATTATGATTTCTGAAGATTTATACGGTATAGTTGAAGATGGAGATGAAATTGAAGTTGACTTGAAAGAGGGAAAAATTAAGATAATGAAAAATGGTAAAGAAGTCAGATCCAAGGGATTTCCGGAGTTTATTCTGAAAATTATTGATGCAGGTGGAATTGTAAATTTCTTAAAAAATCATGATATAGGTGAACTTGAAAATGGGATATAATATATGCGTTATCAAAGGAGACGGTATAGGTAACGATGTTATCAATGCTACAATCAATTTACTTTCACATATTAATCTAAATTTTGATTATTCATATGCAGAAGCAGGATATGATTGTTATTTGAAAAACGGCACTTCAATTCCTCAGGCAACAATTGATGCATGTAGAAATGCTGATGCAACACTATTTGGTGCTGTGTCCTCACCCCCTGACATACCTAATTACAAGAGCGCAATTGTAACATTGAGAAAAGAGCTTGATTTATTTGTAAATGTAAGACCAATAAAAAGTCTTCCAATTGAGATTTCAAGACAAAATATCGACATAGTTATAATGAGAGAAAACACCGAAGGCATGTACAAAGGAATTGAAAGAGAAGAGGATGGAGTTGCAATAGCTGAAAGGCATATATCAGAAAAAGCTTCAAGGAGATTGGCAGAGTTTACATACAAATATGCTATTGAAAATAAAAGAAAAAGAGTAACAGTCGTTCACAAAGCTAATGTCTTACGAAAAACTTGTGGGCTTTTCAGAAGAACTGTATTTTCTGTTTCAGAAAAATATCCTGAAATCGAAACTGAAGAAGTAATAGTAGATGCTATGGCAATGAGACTAATCAAAGAACCTG
The DNA here is from genome assembly GCA_001587675.1 of Candidatus Methanofastidiosum methylothiophilum. Classification (GTDB taxonomy): domain Archaea; phylum Methanobacteriota_B; class Thermococci; order Methanofastidiosales; family Methanofastidiosaceae; genus Methanofastidiosum. Next base: position 127 of record LNGD01000085.1, on the reverse strand, counting down.
AAAGATTTGATGTTGTTGTTACAACTAATTTATTTGGAGATATATTATCGGATGAGGCGTCACAACTTGTTGGAGGTCTTGGTATCGCACCTTCAGGTAATATTGGTGAAAGAAATGGTCTTTTTGA
>LNGD01000084.1 GCA_001587675.1 Candidatus Methanofastidiosum methylothiophilum | reverse complement strand
CACTGTACTGTCTCCTGCATCGTGCTCTGGCACAACCTTTTGAACCTGAACGCAGGTTAAATATGTCCCACAGCCAAAATAATTATAAAAAATAAATAATAATTTTATTTAACTACTTCTTTGTCTGAAATTTCAAGAGCTTTGTCAACGACGTCAAGGGCCTCGTGTATCTGTTGCTCGGTTATGTTTAGCGGTGGTGCAAATAATAGTGTTGAAACCATCTGTAAGAAGAATACTCCGTTTTTCATACATTCCCCTGCAACTTTGGCAGGTATTGGTACATGTCCTCTCATGAATTTCTCTTCCCTTGTTCCTGCCTGCTCTTTTGTCTTTGTATTCTTAATTAATTCTACTCCCCAGAATAATCCTTTTCCTCTGACATCTCCTACTGATTTGTGATCTGCCTTAATTTCATTTAGTCTCTTTTCCATTACCTTTTCCATTTTTGCAGCATTTTCAACTAATTTATTTTTCTTCATGTAATTTATTGTTGCAACTCCTGCAGCACATGCTAATGGGTGACCTGCATATGTGTGGCCCTCAACAAACCAGTGATCTTCAAAGTAATCAGATACCTTCTTAGAATATGTAGTTCCACCTAATGGAACGTATGTTGCAGATAGATTCTTAGCTGTTGTAATAATATCTGGCTTGAAATCATAATGCTCTATTGCCAGCCATTTTCCTGTTCTTCCAAATCCAGTCATTACTTCATCAGCTATTAAAAGAACTTCATATTGATCACAAATTTCTCTTAGCATTGGGAAGTATTCTTTTACTGGAGGGATTATTCCATTTGAACCCACAATAGGTTCTGCAATAACGGCGGCTACAGTTTCCTTTGCTTCGAATCTTATCATATCACCTATGTATCTTGCACACATGATGTCACAGCTTGGATACTCCATTTTGAAAGGACATCTGTAACAGTAACAGTCCGGCCCGTGTAATATGCCAGGGTATCCCGGTTCATTTGGGTACCTTCTTGGGTCTCCAGTTAGCATCATGGCAATTCCAGTTGCTCCGTGGTAGGACTGGTAACGGGAAATAATTTTATACTTGCCTGTGAACCATTTTGCAGCTTTTACTGCAGCTTCGTTTGCTTCGGTACCACTTGAAGAAAAGAATGTCCTCTTATAATTTGGGCCCGCTATGTCAGCCACCATCTTTGCGAGTTTGGCTCTTGCCTCAGAACCAAGTCCAGGCCCTATGTAAGCATACTTATTAAGTTGTTCTACAATTCCGTCATTTATTTCTTTAACATTGTGCCCGCAACTTGTACTGTTAAGCTGGGAAGAGAAGTCAGAATATCTTTTACCTGATTTGTCCCAGAAGTATATCCCATCAGCTTTCTCTATCATGTTAACTTTGACATCAGCTTGGCATGACCAAGATCTCATTACATATTCTTTTTCTATTTGTGCGTAATCTTCCATAAAAAGCCTCCTATAAATTAATAGGCACATTTAATAATTTGTATATAGATTTATATAACTTTCGATTATAAATTGGATAATCTAAAAAATAGTTTAATAACATTTAATTTATTAGCCTAATATCCAATGAAAATTCGAAATATTAAAAATTAAATAAAAATTAATTATTTTATAGAGGATAGAACTTATCTCTTTTTATGAACTTACCCCAACCTTTTTCACCTGTAAGCTTACCATCGTCAATAATGACTTTCCCTCTTGAAAGAACTTTTACAGGGTATCCTTTTACTACCATACCCTCCCACGGAGTATAGTCAGTATTCTGATGAAGATTTTTAGCAGTAATTGTTACTTCTTTTTCTGGATCAAATATAACTATGTCTGCATCTGACCCAACAGCTATTGTTCCTTTTTGTGGGAATAATCCGAACATCTTTGCCGGATTTGTTGAGTTAAGTTCTACAAATTTGTTAATTGTAATCCAATCTTCAAGCACACCTGCTGTGTACATGACCGCCATTCTTGTTTCAATTCCCGGTGCACCATTTGGAATTTTTGCAAAGTTATCTTTCCCCATTTCTTTTTGTCCTTTCATAAAGAACGGACAATGGTCTGTAGATATAACTTGAAGGTCTCCTCTCTCAATTGCAAACCATAGAGCATCCTGATCAAATTCTGATCTTAATGGAGGTGACATTACATATTTTGCACCGTTGAAATCCGGCTCAGTGTATCGCTCCTCATCTAGAGTGAGATACTGTGGGCAGGTTTCTCCATAAATAGGAAGTCCTCTCTCTCTACCTTCATGTATGGCTTCAACTGCTTCTAAACATGAATTGTGGACTATATAAAGTGGTGCTTCTGCCAATTCAGCAAGTGTAATTGCCCTTTGACATGCTTCTCCTTCTAGTATAGAAGGTCTTGATACAGCATGATACATTGGTTCAGTTTTATTTTCAGCCAATAGTCTCTTTGTATAAAGATCGATTATATGCCCATTTTCGGCATGAAGCATAATAAGCCCGCCAAATTCAGCAGCTTTTTCAAGCGCTTTATAGAATCCATCATCATCAACCATTAAAGCCCCTTTATAAGCAAAAAACAACTTAAAACTGGGTATACCTTCTTCAAGAATCATTGTTTCCATTTCTTTTAGAGTATTGTCATTTACATCGGTCATTCCCATATGAAATCCATAGTCAATGTAAGCATTGTTACTTGCTCTTTTATGCCACTCATCTAGGGCAGCTTTTAATGTTCCTCCTTTTGACTGAATAATAAAATCAACTACACATGTGGTTCCACCAAATGCTGCTGCCTTAGTACCTGTTTCCCAAGTATCGGATGAGTATGTCCCCATAAATGGCATTTCTATATGTGTGTGTACATCAATAAATCCCGGAAATACAAACATTCCTTTAGCATCGATTTCCTTAGAGCCTGAAAGCTCTTTACCAATTGCAACTATTTTTTCTCCTTCAATACCTATGTCTGCTTCATACATATCTGTAGCAGTAACTATCGTTCCATTCTTAATAACGAGGTCCATAATTATGCCTCCTACCCCTATACCGATAGGGTTTTATAACTTATAAAACTTGTGATATTCTAAAATGAATTATAAATTTTCTATCAATAATATATTATCATCAGTCAAAAAATTATAATGATTTCCTTTATGAAGTGAAATTCCTTGTCCACTTATAATTTTGAGAACTTGCTGAATTGTTTCATTTACATCCTCACTTATTACTTCAAAAATATCCTTATCATCGAAGAGTTCTTTTGTAGCGTAGATTTCATAATCAAGTATTTCAGATAGTAAATTGTCATTAATCTTTTCTTTTGAATATCCTCTTAATTTAAGTCGTTCTAAAAGAATCTTCGGGTTACACCTGAGTACTATTGCAATATCAGCTTTAAAAGGGATATGGGAATCAATAACTAAATTATCAATTCCTACTAATTTGTTTTCTACGGCTTCTTCATCAATTATAATCTCATTTTCTTCAATAGGGAAGTCGAAGTTATCCCTAGCAAACTCTCCAATATTTAAATATGCCAAATTTAAAGTTTCTGCGACCTTTTTTGAAATACAAGTCTTCCCAGTTCCTGGAACTCCAGTGATTAAAATCCTCATATACATCTAGATAATCGAAAATCTTAAATACGTTGTTTATATTTGCCTCATATACAAGGGGCCCGTGGCTTAGACTGGTTATAGCGTCCGGCTGATAACCGGGAGGTCCTGAGTTCAAATCTCAGCGGGCCCACCATTCTTAACGATTTATCTGTGTTTTTCTACACCCACTTTTGGACAATACGTATCTATTGGACAAATGCTACATTTTGGACTTATAGGCGCACAGACATTTTGTCCATAAGTGACAAGGATATCATTATATTCAATCCAATGCTTTTCTGGAAGCTTTTCTCTTAATGCAAATTCTGTTTGAATTGGGGTTTTTGTTTGCACATAACCCCATCTATTGGAAATTCGGTGAACGTGCGTATCTACACAAACACCAGGCTTTTGATATCCAAGCGTTACAACAATATTTGCAGTTTTTCTCCCCACGCCTTTTAATTTTAAAAGTTCATCAATACTGTCTGGGACCTTACCATCGTAATCATCCAAGATTTTTTTTGACATTTCAATTATTCTTTTAGCCTTTGTTTTATAGAATCCTACAGGATAAATAAGTTTCTCTAAATCCGATTGATCTAAAAGAATCATTTTCTGTGGGGTATCTGCTTTTTCAAAAAGATTTAATGAAGCTCTTTTTGTAACTTCGTCCTTAGTTCTAAGACTCAATACACATGAAATTAGAACTTTATATGGATCCCTATCAGCAGCAACTTCAGAGACTATTGGAACAGAAAACTTCTTTATTTCTTCTTTTAATATTGCTAAAATATCAGAAATGTTAGAATTGTCTATCATAAATTCAGCTCTCTTTGAATGAAATCAGATAAGATTGTATTGTGGTCAAAGGCTAAATTATTTGGTAAATTATCTAAATCAAACAAAAATAATTCTTTGGCATCATCACCTGGATTTGGATTACCAATACCCTCTCCATAAAAGACTATACTTATAGTATGGCCTCTCGGATCTCTTTTAGGATCAGAATAAACAGAAAATAATTTTAGATTTTTTATATCTAAATTTGTTTCTTCTTTTGCTTCTCTTAATGCTGCGTTTTCAACTGTTTCGCCATATTCAACGAATCCACCTGGAAGAGCAAAATAGTCTTTGTAGGGGTCCTTTCCTCTTTTTATCAAAATCAATTTTTTATTATCATGAAAAATAATTATGTCAACTGCTATGGAAGGAAGCCTTCTCATATCCTAACTCCAATGAGTCTCTTAAAGAAAATTGTTATGTATCCAACTTTAGGTATTTTGAGAACACTTCTTCCAAGTACTGCGTAATCTGGAACCCCAGGAAGTTTTTTTCCATTTTCAAAATAGGAATCTTCAAAAGGATTATTATCCCCTTTTGTTGTAAAGTATAAATGGCCCCCTTCTTCTGTTATCGCAATTACTCTGTGAACAATAGGAATATCTTGATATGGTCTTTTATAGACAATTATATCTCCTACTTGAATGGTAGCTGGATCCGTTCCTTTTATTACAATTATATCCCCTCTATAGTATACTGGCTCCATACTACCTGAGATAACAACTGCTACGGGATTATCAACTTTCAAAGCATATGACAACGTTATACTAATGACTAGGTAAAGTATAACTGCTATTACAATGCCTTCAACAATTTCCTTAGTTTCTTTTTTGTAATCCAACGTTTCACTTCCAGAAATAATCTTTATATAATACGAAATATAAGAAACCTTTTAAAAGTTTATTGATAGGCTCAAATGGTGATTTTATGGACGGAATGAATGACGATTATGACATTCAAATGGCTACGCCTGATGAAATTAGGTCAAGGATGATTTTTGAACTTTCATATCAAGAAGTTTTTCTTGATCAGCTTTTAAAGAAGCTTGAAGAAAAAGGTATACTCAAAGTCGAAGAATTCAAAAATGAAGTACAAAAAGAAATTGAACAAAATTATGGTTACTATTTGGATAAATATTACGCAAGTAGATAATTACTTAACAATCTCATAGATCACTGTTGCCCATAAGACTGCACATTTTTCTAAATTATCAATTTTTACAAATTCATCTGAGATATGCCAAGCCATATCAGAATCCGGTGAGTGAGCAATAGCCGGTATACCATTTAAATTAAAGATCTTTGCAACGGTAATGCCTGCAGATGTTTCAAAACTCATTGGCATGCCCATTTCATGAGCTGTATCTTTGAACGCTTCGATTAATTTGCTATTATTTTCAACAATATGGGGATAATGCCTAGTTGTTACTTCTCCAACTCTTATATCAACGTCCTTATCTTTCATCTTCAGAGCGTTTATTTCATCGATCATTCTTTTTAAAATCATTTCTTCAGTTATCCCAACTGGATATCTTACATCTAGAGTGACCTTGCATCTTGACGCGACGATATTAGGGGCATTTCCACCTGAAATCATGCCTACATTTATTGTAGGAGGTGTAAACCTTTTATCATATTCAAGATTAAAATCAAATTTTTCAAAATTTTGAATTAACTTAGATGCTTTTATAATAGCATTGATTCCAAGTTCTGGTGTTGAACCATGTGATTGTTTACCATAACTTTCAAGGTCAAACCAAGCTGCCCCTTTCTCTCCAATAATTGCTTTGTCAATTGTTCCACTATCTGGTACAATTGCATAATCAGGCTTAAATCCCCTTTCCATAAGATATTCAACACCATAAGTAGATCCCATCTCTTCATCTGAAACTGCGCAAAAATAAATTGTACCTTTAAATTTTAATCCACTCTTAATTAAAGCTTTTATACCTGCCCATGATGCAGCTAAACTACCTTTGTTATCAAGTGCTCCTCTCCCATATACTTTTCCATCTTTTTCATATGGTTGGAATGGGTGTTGAGTCCATCCTTCGCCCGGGGGCACTACATCCATATGTGAAATTATAGCAACGGAAGGTTCTCCAGATCCTATTCTTCCTATATAATTTGGTCTTTTTTCGTCTTTAGATAATATCTCAACTTCAGCTCCCAGCTCTCTCATTGATTTTAAGATAGTCTCATGTAAAAGATATTCATTGCCAGGAGGATTGACTGTTTCAGTTTCAATCAAGGTAAAAAGAAAATTTAGCATTTCTTCTCTATCTAAATATGACCGGATCTTATCAGCTGCTTCCTTGGCATTCACTACAACTCCTCCGAATATTTTAAAGCTAGATAGAAATATTTTTTTGTCAGTTCCTTGGCAGATTTGTCTACTGCCGCCCTATAGCCATTGACTTTTGCTCTGACGCATGCTCTATAGCCTTTGTAGAATGAAAGAAGTTTTTCAATTTCTTTATCTCCGCTTTCTGAGATATATTTATTTGAGAATATTCTAGAAAGTTCATTTTTACCTAAAAATTCCAAATCCATACATAAGAAAGCTATTTCGGCCGCTACATCTGT
>LNGD01000083.1 GCA_001587675.1 Candidatus Methanofastidiosum methylothiophilum | reverse complement strand
TTTCCTGTAAGCAAACTCCTTTTTAGGTGGGGCACCTCTTAGTATAATTGAGAACTTGTTTTTCTCTTTTCGAATGAAGGGATAAAAATTAATTTTCTCAAAAGAAGATATTATTTCTTCAGGTTTTTTAAAAAGTTCATCAGCCTCAAAAGCAACTGAATAGTTATCTGTTTTAACGTTCCCGAAGGAAAAGTTTTCTTTTGCTATCTGTGATATTTCCGATAGTTGATGAGGCATTTCATTAATTTCATGGCCAAGAACAAGTGAGTTGCACAAAGGGCATCTATCATAGTTTTTTTCTTCAACTATTAAATACTCCTTGAAGTTACATTTCTCACATTCAATTACCCGGACCATGGAGAATCCTTATCCAGATTACTTATAAAATTTCCTCATAGGCAAAAACTTATTTATCCAAACTCATAATCTGATATGGGAGTGCTATGGATACATATATTATTGATTCAAACTGTAAGTATTATGGCCTTGACACAAGGATCTTGATGGAAAATGCTGGTAGGGGTGTTGCGGCCGATATTGAAAAGAGGTTTGGTACCAGAAATAAGATCGCTATATTTTGTGGCCTTGGTAATAACGGCGGTGATGGCTTTGTTTCAGCAAGGTATCTATCAAAGGAGAATCAAGTCACCGTTTATCTTATTGGGGATCCTTCAAATATAAAGGACGGAGCAGCGTTATCTAACTGGAATTTACTAGATCATTTAAAAATAGAAAAATTATTCATCAAGGATTCTAGGGATATAGAAAAGATAAGGTCTGATTTTGATATTTACGTCGATGCAATCTTTGGCGTGGGCGTCCATGGCACAGTGAGACAGCCTTTTAATTCTGTTATTAACAGGATAAATGAGATAGAAGGTATAAAGGTATCCATAGACATAGCATCCCCAAATTTTATCTCCAATGTTGTTATGTCTCTTCACACTCCAAAGAAGGATGCAACGACTCTAATTGATATAGGGATACCAAAGGAGTTTAACGATTTTACAGGACCAGGCTATGTTAACAGACTTAATCTTAGGGCAAATGATTCCCATAAGGGAGATAACGGGAAGATTCTAGTTATTGGTGGATCTAAAGATTATCATGGAGCCCCTATATACGCTGGCCTAGCGGCATCTTATATTTCAGACTTGGTCTATATTGCATCGCCAAAGAGTACAGCTAAATCAATAAAATCTTTTTCTCCTGACTTTATAGTGTACCCAACTGAAAAAAATCACTTTGTTTTGGATGATGTGGAGTACCTAAAGAAGATCTCAGAAAATGTTGATTCAATTCTTCTTGGTGTTGGAATAGGGCGGGAGCCAGAAACAGTTCAGACAATAGTTGAATATATCAAGAGTATATCCGGTAAAAAAGTAGTTATTGATGCAGATGGACTCTTTGCGATTAAAGATTGCCTAAAGGATTTAAGAAAAAATAATGTATGCATTACACCCCACTACAATGAATACAAGAGACTCTTTGATGAACCATTTACCGAAGAAAACATAAAACTTAACGCAGATAAGTATGGGATTTCAATAGTATGCAAGGGTGTTGTCGATTTAATCTCTGATGGTAAAAGGCTTTTGAAAAACTTCACCGGAAACCCTGGGATGACTACTGGTGGAACTGGGGATGTTCTGGCTGGACTTATAGCAGCTTTTTCAAACAAAGGAACTATTTTAGAAGCAGCTTGTGCTGGGACGTTCCTTAACGGTATTGCAGGCGATATAACAAAAGAAGAAATGGGAATAAATTTTAGAAGCTCAGACATGATTCAAAGAATACCAAAAGCACTAAAATTCTGTGAGCAGTTCTAGATTACTTTCCAAATTGGCATTCAAAATAATTTACTATCTCCTTGGCCCAGTCAAGGGCGGCATCAGGGCCGTTGGCAGTTATTATATTACCATCTCTTACGACAGGTTTGTTTTCGAACAATACTCCTTCTTTTTCAAAAATATCTGGCTCTCCCCAGACTGTAGCTTTCTTTCCCTTTAGTAAGCCTGCTCTAGCAAGGATATTTGGAGCATGACATATTGCGCCAATAAGTTTTATTTTTCTAGCATCTCTAATGTATTGATGTAGTTTCTCATCATCCGTATACTCAAATGAACCGGGGCCACCGACAAGGAGAAATGCGTCGTAGTCCTCTAGCTTAATTTCATCGATTCCTATTACTTCAATAGTTTTTCCAAATTTGCTCCATGCAGTTCCTGCTTCATGAGAAACAACATTGACTGTATACCCTTTTTCTTCAAAAATTGACCTAGGGATAAATAACTCTTCATCCCTGAATCCTTCCTGAGCTATCCACATTAGTATGCAAACCATAATTATTCCTTTCTCAAATGATTAAATAGCAATTATTTCATAACCATCTTCCATATATCTAGCCATGCTTGGATGTCCAAATAATTCATCACAAAGCTTTAGTTTCTGATTTTTTGCTTCCTCAATTGTTCCACTCTTTGTTGCACAAGCTTTACATACACAGTCAATTAGGCCCTCATCTTTTACCCTTACATAATAATAGTGTAGGGGATTACCCGATTCATTTAGTTTTCCAATAAGTGCGGTAGCAGAGCCTTCAATTATTAGCTTGACGTCATATCCTTTTGCATGAAACTCTAAAGCATTTATCAACGCGTGAATTACACACATTGGGTCTCCATTGAAAGCAAATATTGCGACTTTTCTTTGCATCCAAAATTGAACCATTTTTATCACCTGATAAATATGTTTTTATATAAATTCTTATCATATAAATCTAATTGTATTTTTTTAAAAATATATGGTAGATTATCCTTTTAAAAATATGAATTGGGCTAAATAATTCATAATTTTATTAAAATATCCTCTCCTTGAATCTTTAATTCATATTTTTCCTCGTCTTTAATTTTTATTTTTAGTAAAGGTATCTTTGGGCCTGAAATAGCCTTTCCTGTAGTAACATCAAATTTTGATCCATGCTTTGGACAGGTAACGATATTCCCCTCAAGCTTTCCTTTAGAAAGGTCCCCATTCATGTGTGTACATTTGTTGTTTATGGCAAAATATTTTCCGGCTAAATTTGAGATGACTATTTCTTTTCCATTGATTTCAAACTTATTCATTGTCCCTAATTTAATATCCGATTTTTTGCAAACCTTAACAAATTCCATAAATCCCAATAAATTACCGTTTTCATTCTTAATAAAGTTAATGATAAAATCCTATCAAATATGCCCTTAAGAATAAGTAATTAATTAAAAAAATGAATAAAAAAAGAAAAGATAACTAAGTATCTTTTCTTAATAATTATTTAAGCTGTTTTATAGCGTATTTTCTTTAAAGGCCCTTCATAGTAGATTTCTACTTCATCATTAAGATATTCGTAAAGGTACCTTTCAACGGTACTTCGGGGTATGTCCGTATCGTTTACAAGCTCTTGAACGAAATAGTCTCTTCCACTGCTCAATTTCTGTTTAAGAAGGATCCTTAGTTCATTGATACGCTTTTCTCTAGTTTCAAACTGTCTTCTCCATCCCATATTTTTTCACCTTTTTTAGTGCTAACTACCATCTCTTAAATGTTAGTTACTAATATTGATAATCATTAGTATATAAATCTTTTGGTTTTATAGCTCATCATTAATTAAATATTTGTAGTAATTAATATCAAAATATTTTATTAGTATTATATCTCGATTAAAAGAACTTAAAATAGTATATTTTATAGGATAATAAAATAATAAAAGAAGCTTAATCCTTTAATAGGAATTTGTCTAAGACATCTCTGGCCTTTTCTCTATTTTCTTGGTGTTTTGTGATAAAATTTACTAATTTGTCGCTAAGAAGATTTTTACATTCTCCACAGAAGACTTCCCCACGCTTACAGCCGTCATGTATTTCTTTTATCTTTTTATCATCCTCTTCAAAGATGAAATATAGATACTGATAAATTGTACACACACCAGGATTTCCACCTTTTTCTTTGTGCTCCTTTACAGTTTGCCCCCCACCGGTAAAAGCTCTTTTTATTTTTTTATCAACTTCCTTTGGAGGGTCAACTGAGAAAATTGCAGTATCGCTTTTAGATGCAGACATTTTACCACTTGGACCTTCTAGTCCTGGAAGAAACATATTGTGTATTGCTGCAGGCTTATAGTATCCAAGTTTTGGGGCAACATCTCTTGTAATTCTCCAGTATGGGTCTTGGTCAATTGCAGCTGGTATTAAAACGGGAACATTATGCCCTTTAAGAACTGAAGGTAAAAAGCACGGCGCTGCCTGGACAGAAGGGAAAAATATCATTCCAATATTTGTTGAATTCTTAAATCCAAAGACTGCCTTTGCTGTTGAAGTAGTCACATTCTTTGCAACTTGGATTGATATTTTATAAAGAGTTTTTGCGTAATCAACATTTGAGAAAATGAATGTTTTCTTTGGATCAAATCCTAGGGCAATTACATCAAGAGCATTTTCATAGGCAAAAACATGCGTTTGCTCGAGAGTAAGGTCTGGTCGCATCATGAATTTTTCATCGTCAGTTAGCTGGAAATAGAATTCGCAGTCAAATTTATCCTGTAACCACTTACAGAATATCCAAGGAACAAGATGCCCTAAGTGAGTATGGCCAGAAGGCCCTCTTCCTGTGTAAAGCGCAAACTTTTCTCCTTCCTCGTATTTCTTTAATATCCAATCTAAATCTCTATGGGAGAAAAATAATCTTCTCTTTAGAAAGGGATGCAAATCTCCTGTATACTTTTTAATTTTATTCAAAATCTCTTCTGTAAGAACATCTGTTCCAAATTGTTTTATGAGTTTATTATAGTCAATTTCCCCTTCAACTTCCCAAGGGGTAACAACAGACTCGTCCATAGTATCAGAATAACCTGATTTTAGTTCTTTTTAAGTTTAATCTTTTCGGATATCTTTTCTTTGGGCCATTCTGTAGCCACATACCACAAGCATCTTGCCTGAAAGCTCTTTATCTAGTTCCTCATCCCCCGTATCAACAAGTAGAAATGGAGTGTTTTCAAGTTTTTGTGGAGTTGCTATAATTATTATATTTTCTTTACCAACTTTTCTAAGGACTTTGCTTGAGAGTTGCTGATTTCCTCTACCAAAGACAAATCCCTGGGCACCTATTGGGCTTACAATTATTTTAACACTTTTTTCATTTTTAATATGCTCTAGAATTTCATTCTCATTGACGTCACTTGCAATAAGTTTTTCATCTTTAATTAAATCTACACCAAGCATTGTTTTTTTCAATCCCATAACTTCGGCTATCTTTGCTGTTGTAGATCCGGCTCCAACAATGTACATTGATCCATCACCCATAAACTCACTAGCAAAGACTGCTATTCCTTCCTTAGCAGTTTCTTCGTCTTGGCCTTCAAACACTGCCTTTGCGTCTTGTATTAGATTTGGGATATATGGAGTTTTTAGATATCCGTATAATCTCATCTTGAATTTATCTGCCCTGTAACTTTCTTCATCAATATCTAAAACGTCAGAATCTTTATACTTTGATTTTCCATCTAAAAATGCTTTAAGGAGATCAGAAGCTGCTTTGGGATTAATTGCAAATACAGATGAGAACATTTTTACTCCAGCGGGCATTCCTATCACAGGGATATCTGTCCCAACTGATTCGTATATGTCCCTAGCTGTTCCATCCCCACCACAGAATATTATGATTTCTACTTCTCTTTTAATAAACTCCTTTAGGGTATTTAATGTATCGACCCTAGTAGTTAAGCCATTAGTCTTGTAGATTACTTCATAGTTCAATCCTTCCTTTTTCAGAAGGACTTCACCCATCTCTCCTGATGGGACTAAAAATAGTACCTCTTTTAAAGGACCAAGTGATTCAAAAAATACTTCTGCTCTTTTGATCGATACTTTTTCAGCACCAAGTTGTAGGGCTTTTTCATAGAGCCCGTCAGTACCTTTTAATCCGACTGAGCCTCCCATTCCAGAAATAGGATTTATCAAGAAACCAATAGTTCTCATCATATCACAAAATAAAAAATAGGAGGATTAATCCTCCTTAATCTTTGGAAGTTTTTTAAGTGACTGTTTAACTAGATCTGCTGGGTATTCGTAGTCTGTCAGTTTTCCATGAATGAACATTTCGTATGATTTCATATCAAAGTGGCCATGGCCACTTGCGTTGAATAGTATGACCTTTTCTTCTCCAGTCTGTTTGCATTTCTTTGCTTCTTCGATAGCAGATTTTATTGCATGAGAAGTCTCAGGTGCTGGTACATGTCCTTCAGTTTGTGCAAATAGCATTGCAGCTTCGAATACTTCAGTCTGATGGTATGCTTGTGCTTCGATAATCTTTTGGTCGTTAAGTGCACTTACTATTGGCGATGCACCATGATATCTCAATCCTCCTGCATGAATGCCTGGTGGAATGAAGTCATGCCCTAAAGTGAACATCTTTGCTATAGGTCCTAGCTTTGTGGAATCGCCGTAATCGTATGCATAGAGACCCTTTGTAAGTGTTGGGCATGAGTGTGGTTCCACAGCAACTACTCTAAGATCTTTCTTGTCTCCTCTGAGTTTGTCATGTAAGAATGGGAATGAAATTCCGGCAAAGTTTGAACCGCCACCGACGCAACCTATTACAATATCTGGGTATCTCTCTTCCATCTTTAGTTGTTCTTTAGCTTCAAGACCAATAACTGTTTGGTGCATACAGACGTGATTTAAGACGCTTCCAAGTGAATACTTTGTATTTTCGTGAGTTGCCGCATCTTCTACCGCTTCAGATATGGCTATTCCAAGACTTCCGGGATGATCTGGATTTTCTTTTAGTATCGATCTTCCAGCGTTTGTCTTGTTGCTTGGGCTTGGAAATACCTCTGCACCCCATAAGTGAATTAAGTTTCTTCTGTAAGGCTTCTGTTCATAACTAACCCTCACCATGTAGACTCGACATGTTATATCGAATAAGCTTGTTGCATAGCTTAAAGCAGATCCCCATTGGCCTGCACCTGTTTCTGTAGTAATTGTTTCTGTACCTTCTTTCATGTTGTAGTATGCCTGTGGTACGGCTGTGTTCGGTTTGTGGCTTCCTGCTGGAGAGACACCTTCCCATTTGAAATAAATTTTAGCAGGTGTTTTAAGTGCCTTCTCAAGTCTTATTGCCCTATAAAGAGGGGAAGGCCTCCATACTGCATAAATATCACGTA
>LNGD01000082.1 GCA_001587675.1 Candidatus Methanofastidiosum methylothiophilum | reverse complement strand
AATTTGATCCGGAACATTTCGACCCAAAGGAGGTTGTCTTTTATGATCCTGATGAATATCTGGACGATGAAATCAGATTAAAAGGGGAGTTTGGTTTATTGTAATGCCTTAAACAGTGACGCGGTCTCTGAAATTATAAATAATCAAAGAGATAGACTTTGTATCAAGGTGATTCTTTGAAGTATGAGAAGGAAGTTAAAGAGTTCCTGCAAAAACAGGACCAGATTGAACTGGCCTACCTCTTTGGATCTGTTGCCTATGGGGAGCAGGGTAAACTCAGCGATATAGACCTGGCGCTATTTTTGGATGAATCACTTGACAAAGAAGAGAGATTTAAATTAAATCTTACATTAATATCTGATTTACAAGATATATTAAAAACCGATCAACTGGATCTGGTTATAATGAACGATGCACCAGTTTCGCTTAATTTCGAAATTATCAAGGCGAACTATCCGCTTTTAATTAGGGATGAAAATTTCAAGGTGGACATGGAGGTACATATCATGTCACGGTACTTGGATCGCCAGTATTATGACCAGAGATGGGCGGAAGAATTGATTAAAAAGACAGCTGAAGGGAACAAATGAACATTAAAGAAAAAGTTGCCCGGAAATTGAAAATTATGCAGGGATACGTAGATTTTTTAAGGAAATATCCTGCAGATGAAGATGAATTATTAGAAGACGATCTCCTAAAATCTGCAATTGAACGTAATCTACAACTGGCCATTGAATCTGCCCTAGATATTGGAGAGGTTATCATTTCCTCTGAAAATCTGGAAAAACCAGAAGATTACCGGAACATTATAATTACGCTTGGAAAAGAGGGAATAATTCCTGAGGAGTTTGCCCAGAGATTCTCAGAGGCAGCAAAACTCAGGAACATACTGGTACATATGTACACTAAGGTCGATCCGGCTGTTATATCTCAGATATTGAAGTATAATTTGGACGATTTTGATGAATATGCGCGGTACATTGCACGTTACGTGGATAAAAACGATTGAATTAATATTCAACTTATGAGTATTACAATAATTGCCACTTTATGAGTAAACTCAACTATCATTTTTCTAGACGTTTAATGTCTGGAAATATGTCAAAATGTTTATCAAAGGCATATATTTCAGTACAATTTGTTTTTAACATACCTATGTATGCTATTGCATCATTAAATCCTATTTTATTCTTTTTATATTCTTTAATGATTTGATGGGCGTTTATCATGTCTAAATGTGTTATCTCAATGATTTTAATGAATGGGTTATCTAAGAGGAATTTTTGAACTCTTATGGATGAATCATGACTTATTATACGTTCAATAATGTTCATTGTTTCACTTACTTGTATGGATGTCATGTAAACAGTTTCTTTTCCGGATATTAATCGTTTTACTATATTTTTAGCATTTTCCTTTTTTTCAAGTGTTTTAGGATTTGTTTTTTTGTGGGTGGTGAAAGCATAAACGATCACATTAGCGTCTATGACTCTCATAAATCAATACCTTCTTTTTTTAGTCCTTTGAGGATAAGTTCTCGTTTCATTTCATTCCAGTCGCTTCCATCACTTTCTAAGGGTATGCCCGTATCAAACAAATCGCTTATATCCTCAACCTCATACGGTTTGATTATAATTTCACCATCTGTGACTTCTATTTTAACAGTTCGGTCTTTTACATGCTCCTTTAACCATTTTTTAGGTATAACTAATCTTCCTTGATTGTCAATTGTTTTTATTTCTTCTTTTTTAATTAAATTGTATGACATGGACCTACCTCTTTTTTATGAGATAGGTTATTATATGTATTATAGGTATATAAATATTTCTTACCTAAAATTATTAACCGTACCTGATGTTTGATTAGTTACATTGGTCCTGGTCACTATTCGAAATTTCCATCTGGAACCGTCCGATTTTAAAATCCTTTGAAAAAAATGAAGAAGATTTCTAGGATGAACATCCATCAAATCAAAGCTTGAGACAATTGGATGTAAAAAGCCCGGCACAAAGGGATATTAAGTTATCTGATCCCCAGAAACATAAATATAAAACTCTCATAAACCAAGATAACAAACATTGCTGAAATCAATTTAAAAAACTAAAAAATGTGTTTAAAATGAAGGATGAATCACCATCTATTCAGGAATGGAAGGACCTATATTCTGCAGCATTAGATTTTAAGAAATTACAGCCCTGGGAATGGATGGATGATTCAGATATGTTTTGTGTCCAAAATCCAGCAACTGGTGAAATTGGTTATTGTTGTGTACTGGGAAAAGCATCTGACTTTGCTTTAGGTGTTTATCCGGGAGATGAATGCCTACTTTCCAGAATGTTAGGAGAACCGGAACCATCAGAACTGAATGATTTGAATAACCCTAAATGCTTGATGGCTTCCTTCTTTAATGAAGGATACATGGATATACATGATTATGAGACCATTAAACGTTTGGAACTAGGATTCGACAGGCATCAACCCTGGCCCGTGCTTAGAAGTCATCTGCCCGGCTACGTTCCCTGGTATTTAAACCGTGACGAAGCTCAGTTTCTTACTCTGACACTGCAACAGGCAATAATAGTTTGTCAGCGTTTCAAAAGTAACCCTAAAAAGCTTATTTCCCCAGCTTCTGGTAAAATGTTAATTCGAGTATCTGAGGAAGTGGAAGATGGATTAAAATGGCGAGACGATTGGTTAGATGTGTTTAACATAGAAGAATCTGGTGAAGTGTTAGATGACTCTGATGTCGAGATCCTGGATGATCTCGCAGACATGAAACGTCAGGGGACCTGGGAAGTCGATGCTTTTTATTTACCAGAACCTGTTCAGGAAGAAGCAGGAGAAAGACCATTCTACCCTTATGTGATTACATGGGCAGTAAAAGACGGTGAAATACTGAATGGAACTGTAAGTCGACCAGATGAAAAAAAATCTGCTTTTTTAGCACAGTTGAGAGAAAATACCTTCTCTAAACAAAATTTGCCCCATGAGATTTCAATAAAAAGAGATGAACTTCTCTCTGTATTAACACCCATCACTAACCATCTGGAAATTGAATTAACACGGGTTGACAGTTTGGAAGTTCTGGAAAATGCTGAAGAAGATTGTATTCGTGAAGTTATGGAAGAACCCATGGATTATTTAGAAGAAAAAATAGATAAGATTGATATTGAAGGTATAAACCCTCCAAAAGTAGAATATGCAGATCAAAAGCAAACTACTCCGTTAGACTTTGAAAACTCCAATAAAAGAGAGTTTGTAGATAGAGATCATGAGGTTTCAGAAGATTACTATAAGTTAATGGGAAAATCTCTGGGGAAGGCCAAACTTAAAAAAAGGTTAAAGAAGTTAATTAGAAAGGACCCGGAGTTTTTTGACTCTTATATATCGCTGTCTCAGATGCTTTATGAAGAGGATAAGAAAACTGAGGCAGATTTGGTACTGGACAATGGCTATAAAAGAGCTATTAAAATAATAACCACTGAAGAAAATGAATGGCCGGACCTGCTGGAATGGGGATGGGTGGAAAATAGGCATGTCATAAGAATTATCATGAACAAGGCCATTTCTTTATGGAATAAAAGGGAAACTGATCCTGCTCTGGATCTGTTCAGGAAGCTCCTGAAATCAAATCCCAGTGATAATATAGGGGCGCGGAATTATATCCTGGCTATAAGGATGCATATGAGCTTTGACGAATTTGAAGAACAATTCAACAAAGATGGCTTTTATGATTCCAGTTTAATTGACTGGTTTGATGACAACTACAAAAAGTTTCCTGATGAATTTGACTGGTGGGATAAAGCAACTGAAGAATACCGATAGCTTACTTCTTTGCAGTCGATTTAAATCTCGTTTTATCGCTTGCTGAATTAGCATAACCAAATAAGAGGAGTTGAAATGAAATTATCGCAAGAAGATGTGGAATTATTCTATAAACTCTACCATTCGTTGCAGTTCTACGTCAACCAGAAGCTTAAGGTTGCAGACGATATAAAATCTCCAGAAGAACTTTTTAAATGTACTATAGAGCAAATAAAGAAACTTCGAGAGGGATTATATGAAAATCCTAAAGTTATAGATTCATTCATTGCAGAAAATCCCATGAACTTCACTCCAGACGAATTAAAAGTAATTGGAAGCTGGAAGGATTCTGTTAAGGATGAACTACTTGTTTGGCGCTATCTGAAAAATTACACCATCTTCCTGGATATAAACGAACCCCCTAAGGCTTACGGGGTCGTCGCTCTTAATTCATCCTTTGAAGAGATGATTGGATCAGACTTGCCTGTGATGGTGGATGCTGTGCTTTTACCCTTTAAAAATAGGATTGTATACGATGGTATCCTTCCATATTATCAAGTCCACTTTGGCGGAGGCATGCGCCGCAACTTTAATGACTCCTATCAAGAAGCTAAATTCAGATATGGTATTATCACATCTCTTCCCCTCCCAAAAGAGCAGGAAAAAAATGATGCCGATGTCTTACGGTTCTATTTGAAAAGCGAAAGTAACAGGGAGATATATGAAGAAGAAATAGATCGACTTATCAATGAAGACAGGGAGCTTCTTAAGATCTACCACCAAGAGACAGGTAAAGTTCATGCCAGGAGATACAGACGACAGCTCCGTGAGATAGGTGTAAATAAGGGATGGTTTGCAATACTGGAAGGATTAATCGTTGCCAGTGGTGCAACAAAAGAAGAACTGGAGAAGGTTTTAAAAGGTATTCTTCCCCAGGGAAAACAGGATATTGTGTTCGTTTTTCAGATGGAAAGTAACGGAATTACTCAACTTTCTGAATAATCCTTTATAAATGATTGGTCAAGCTTATGAGTGGTTGGCTAGGCTTGTGAGTGGATTATAGAAGCAAGATCAATTATATTAAATGATTCATTGATGTTTTTATAACGTTACATCTTCTTTACATATTCTATATTATCAATAAACTCAGACAATCTTTCAGAGTCAAAATAACCAATTTCTCGAGAATAAAAAAACCTTGGATTGGAAAAAACGGGCATTTGATATTCATCTAAAATAGAAGTATCTTCTAAAAATAACCACCAAATAGGAATTGGAGTTAAATATGCCTTAGCACGTTGATACTTATATTTTCTTTCGTCATCTAATATTTCCAAAACTTTACTGGTAAAACAATCTGGAATAACCATTGCAGTGTTTGTTTCTCTAAATCTGAGGATTTTATCAAGCTTTTCATCAGTTAAATCAACTGAAAAAAGATATTTTGTATCATAAGCCCATTTTTCAAGATATTTATCTATTTCTTTTAATTTAACCTTGTCTAACTCCAATGAATTATTTTTGAATTGTTCTAAAAGTTCGAATTCGTTTTCAAGGTTTTCTTCGAATTTTTCTAGAATATTAATTGCAGATTTTAGCTCATCTAAATCATATGGATAACGTTTAGAAGTATCTAATTCTGATGGATACAAAATTGTCACGTTTTCTTCATCAGTAGTGTCTGAATATCTATTTACTCTTCCAAATCTTTGAATTAATGATGAAATTGGCGCAAGCTCTGTAAATAAGTAATCAAAAGACATGTCAAGGCTAACTTCAGCAACCTGTGTAGAAACAAAAATGAAACCCTTGTTTAACTTTGAGAACTCATCTAATTGATCTTCTTTCTTTCTTCTGCCCTTATAGGTGAATCTTGAATGTAAAAGTAGAACATTTTTGATTTCATACTCCTTTTCTAGGTTTTTTAATAAAAGATAAGTTTTAATGGCCTTTTCTACAGTATTACATATTACTAAAATATTTCCATTTTGAGATCTCTTCATAATTTCCACTAAGACATCATGATTTATTATATCTTCTTTATAAAAAGAATACAAATACCGTTTTTTCTTTTTATATTCATCAATAAAGTTAAATTGGGCTGGAGAAATGTAAGAATTCACTAATTTCTCCAATGCGGGATGTGCTGTTGCGGACATAAACACTGTTTTAATATTATAATTAAAATTTTCATTAAACTTCTTTATGAAATTTAAGAGAATATAAAGTCCATTATGGGGATAAAGATGAAATTCATCAAATATAAGAACTGAATTTCTCAAATTAAACCTTTTTAAGAAATATTTTCTCGTGTGGAGAAATGTTAGGACTATTTGGTCAAGTGTTGTTAATATAATTGGACTCATAAATGTTCTGGAAACAAATAAATCCCATTCAACGCTTTTTTCATTTAATACTTTCTCAACATCTGCAAAATAGTAACTTTCTTCAACTTTCGTTTTTAGGAGCTTTTCAAGCGTTTTCTTCATTTTTCTTATTGCTGTTATTGTCGGAAGAACATAAATCACGTGAGAAGGATTTTTAGTAGAAGCTATTTTTAAAGACGCAAATGTTTTTCCCCATCCTGTAGGAGCAGAAAATAGGATATTTTCACCGGAATTTGCTATGCTTTGGAATAAATTCCATTTAGTCTCATCAAAGATTAATCCTTTACTTTCCACATGTTTTTTCAAACTTTGCTTGAGTTTTAGTCCGCTAGGGAAAGGCTTTTCTGAAATAAGTTCATTTTCACTTTCAAACATCGCTGAAACTATATCACCAATCTTAAATATGCCAAAAAGGTCGGTATAAGAAACATTTTCCTTAATATCATTTTCAACAACCGTATTAAAGTCTTTAGCTTCCCCATAGACTGATTTAAGAGCACTATTCTGTTCAATTGGAAATTTTATTCTTCCAAGAACATTTTTACGGATACCATCCACTCCTGGGGAAAAAGGAGTTAAGTTAGAGTGGTGTTTTAGAATATAATAGAATAACTTTGGATCTTTAATTTTTGAATAATTTAAAAATATGTATGCTGAAAGTGCAGAATGAGGAGGTTTTTTAGCTTCATCTATATTCCAACTTGGATTTAGTTTCCCAAGATCATGCCACCAAGCTAAATCTTTTAATATCGATTCATACTCCACAAATTCATGTTTTGAGGCTAAGCTATCGGATATTTCATAAATATCCTGAATATGCTGTTTCAACGGTTTTTTTAATTCATTATTCTTGTGAGAAGTCTTTGAAAAGGTATCTAAACCTAGATTTGATAGAAATAAATCAGATATCATTTAATTCACATAAAAGGGGCGTATAGTGGTGTTTCATTTATGGTGGGAATTTCTTTTTTAAGCTTTAATTCGATATTACGGCCCATAATAACATATTTA
>LNGD01000081.1 GCA_001587675.1 Candidatus Methanofastidiosum methylothiophilum | reverse complement strand
TATGTCACGGTTTTTGCAGTCGCTACGCTTGGCAAAAATCGCGCCATTACGCGTTACAGGTTAACAAAATGTTAGGTGGACGCTTCGCGCTGGAAAGATATTTTCAAATAAGGAGGCTGTATGTATCTTCAAAGAAAATCAATCTATGAAGAATTGGAAGCAAATCGGCACTCGAAAGTACTAGTATACGTAACAGGCGATAGGCCAGGTTTGGAAACGAAAATTGCTTCAGAAGTTTATGACTACTTTGTTAACCAACTTGATAGAATCGGCCCTGCTCCTAAGATTAGTCTAATTTTATATACTCGCGGTGGAGATACATTAGCGGCATGGAGCATAATTAATCTAATATATCAGTTTACTGAAGATCTGGAAGTCATAATACCCTCAAAATGCCATAGCGCTGGCACTTTAATGAGTCTAGGAGCAAAAAGAATAATAATGACTAAGCAAGCTACTCTTGGTCCTATTGATCCGAGTATTGAGCATCCGCTAAATCCGATGATACCTGGAGCACCGCCTGGTGCGAAAATACCTGTTAGTGTTGAAGCAGTTGAAGGATTTATAAACTTCTTAAAAAGTGAACTGGGTTTTACTAGAAGAATTAGTG
Organism: Candidatus Methanofastidiosum methylothiophilum; assembly: GCA_001587675.1. Lineage (GTDB taxonomy): Archaea > Methanobacteriota_B > Thermococci > Methanofastidiosales > Methanofastidiosaceae > Methanofastidiosum. The sequence goes on along the minus strand of LNGD01000081.1, from coordinate 6,705 downwards.
GTGATGAAATATCAAGGCTCCTTTCCCAACATATACATCCTATCGTAATTGGGACTGTATATCGAACAAAAGAACAGATAAAGATGCTCGCATCTCGATTGCTGAAAAACCAGATACAAGATAGACGAAAAACGAAAAAAATAATCAGCTTCCTTTGTAGTGACTCTGGAAGCCATGACTACACAATACATAGGCGTGAAGCTCGGGATTTGCTAGGACTAAATATAGAAAAACCTGATGATACTCTATATTCTATTATAAAAAGGATTTACGACGATATCGAGCAAGAATTATTGCTCACTCAGAAACTTGATCCAAATAGCCTAATAGGAGCTGCACCTGTACAACAGTATACTTTTAAGCGATGCTTAATTGAAACAGTCGTTGGAGGAAGCTATTATTTTAGTAGTGAAGGACAGATGACTAGGCAACAGATTCAAACTCCACAAGGGTTACAGATTGGTATAGTCGATAATCGAACGTATGAAGGATGGAAGTATGAGCAATAATACATCGGATAATTCATCTGATTTAGGCATTTGCTATATAGAAGCCATAGAGTGTGACAAAATGTCCGACTCTTCCATTGTATCAGATTGCTTTTTAAATATAATAAAAGACTCGGTTATCATTCAAGACAAAGTATTGTACATTATAAAATACTAATTTCACCTAACAACTGCTTCAACCTGACTCGGCTATTGTCACAAAACTTGCTAGCCGCTTCGCTCGGCAAGTTTTGCGCCAATGTACGCCTCGCAGGTTAAGCAAACGTTAGGCAGACCCTGCGGGCGCGGGTTAATTTATGGGATATGGAGGTTTTTATGAAACTTGGTGCCTTTTCGGTAAGTTTAACCGTCAAAGATATCCGGAAGTCATATGAGTTCTATAAGAAACTTGGTTTCATTGATAAAGGTGGAAATATAGAAGAGAACTGGGTCGTATTGAAGAATGAAGAATGTGTTATAGGTTTATTTCAGGGAATGTTTGATAAAAACATCCTTACATTTAGCCCTGGTTGGGATCAAAACGCAAACGTGTTAAATGAATATAATGATATAAGAGAGATCCAAAGGAATTATAAGGGGAAAGGAATAGAGTTCATTAAGGAAGCGGATGAAACAACAAAGGGTCCGGAGCATTTTATTATTGAAGATCCGGATGGGAACAGGATAATGTTTGATCAATATGTATAATAGTAAATAGGAAAAGATGCCTAACAAAGTGTTCAACCTGTCAACGCTACTGTCACGGTTCATGCAGTCGCTACGCGCCATTTGCATGAACCGCGCCAGCTAAACGCCTCGCAGGTCAACACAATGTTAGCTGGACCCTTCGGGCAAAAGGAGAATACATGAAACTTCATATTGAAAACTGCAACAACATCGATAATGGCGACGTAGAAGTCAAAGAAAACATGCTCAATATCAAGTACGCAATAAATGGTACTGGAAAAAGCACTATCTGTAGTGCAATAACAATAGCAGTCAGAGATAAATCTAAAAAAGAAAATGCAATTTCTAGCCTTAAGCCATATAAACGTTTGGATGATGAAACTGTTCAGCCTAGTATTACTGGTATTGAAAGAATAAATAACGTAAGAATATTCAATGAAGAGTATATTGATGAGTATATTTTTCAACAAGACGAGCTAGTTAAGGGAAGCTTTGATATATTCATTAGAAATGAAGAGTATGATAGAGGAATTCTTGAAATAGAATCTTTAGTTCAAGAAATAAAAACAATCCTTTCGACTGATAAGGAAATAGAAAGCCTCAAGAATGACTTTGGTGAGTTGATAAATGCTTTTGGTAGAGAAACAAAGAAAGGACTTCATGGAAGTAGCATGATGTCGAAAGCATTTAAAGAAGGCAATAAAGTTGAAAATATACCTCCAGGCCTTGAAATGTATAGAGACTATATTCACTCAAAGGAAAATTATCGCTGGATCAAGTGGCAACTTGATGGACAAGCATTCATTGATATTACTGAGAACTGTCCGTATTGTATAACTGATATTAAGGAAAAAAAAGATACTATTAGAAAAGTAAGTCAATCTTATGATCCAAAAATAATCGAAAACATGACAAAGATACTTCTTGTTTTCCAAAGACTTGGAGAATACTTTTCTGAAAAAACAAAGGAAACAATTAATACCTTTGTAAAGAGCGTTAGTGGATATACTGAAGAACAAGCAGAGTTTCTTAGAGAAGTTAGAGATCAGATTGAAAGACTGAAAAGAAAATTTGAAAATGCTCAAACTATTGGATTTAACTCATTAAGAGACGTAGACAAGGTAATTGATGGACTTAAAGAATACATAATAGATTTGACTTTGTATAATCATCTTGATTCTGCAAAAACAGCCGAAAAAGTAAGTATAGTTAATAGTTCCATAGAAAAAGTCACTGAAAAAGCAGGGATACTTCAAGGTTGCATCAAAAAGCAACAACGGCTTATTGAAACGATTGTAAAAACAAATAATGAAGAAATTAATGCTTTTCTTTACAATGCTGGATACAAATACCATGTTGATCTAATAGAAGATGATAGCGGAATTAGACGATTAAAGCTCATTTACACAGATACCAATGGAATAGTATTAGATGCAAAAGGCCATCTAAGTTTTTGAGAAAAAAATGCGATTTCTCTTGTTCTATTCATGTATGATGCTATTAAAAGCAAACCTGATATGATCATTTTAGACGATCCTATTTCCTCATTCGATAAAAACAAGAAGTATGCAATAATAGACATGTTATTTAGAAAGGAAAAGTTTCTTAAGGGTAAAACTGTCCTAATGCTAACTCATGACTTTGATCCGATTGTTGATATGATGCTTGTGCATACTGATCGTTTTGAAGCACCATTTGCTACATTTTTAGAAAACAACAATGGCTTATTATCAGAAAAGGTAATATTGAAAGAAAACATAAAGACGTTCATAGATATTTGCAATGACAACATATGTGCGTCAACGAGTACTTTAAATAAACTTGTGTATTTGCGAAGGCTCTATGAAATTACCAAAAAAAAATACCATGGGATATCAATTGCTTTCAAATATATTTCACAAGAGGGAAGTACCAGAGATACATTCAGTTAGTGGAATTACTATTATGGAACCGGAAGATATAGTTAAGGGTGAAGAAGAGCTTAGGGAAAGAATAGATTCCTTTAAATATTCTGAAGTAATAAACCTAGTTAGAAGCGATTCCGATATGATTGCGTCATATGCAGCAGCCCCAAATAATTATGAGAAATTGCATTTTTATAGAATGATTTTTGATGACAAAACATCACTGATAGAATCAGATGTTGTAAAAAAGTTTATCAATGAAGCATTCCATATAGAAAATAACTACATTTATCAACTAAATCCATGCGAATATCAAATTATCCCTAATTATATAATAGATGAATGTAATCAACATATAGAACTACTAAAAAAAGACAGCTAACAATCGCTTCAACCTGACTCGGCTATTGTCACAAAACTTGCTTTTCGCTTCGCTTGGCAAGTTTTGCGCCAATATACGCCTCGCAGGTTAAGCAAATGTTAGACGGACGCGCGTTGCGCGCTGAAATATCAAGGAGGGAAGTATGGCAGAGATCGGATTGGGCTATGGAAGTGAGTTTCAGTTGCTTAGGTTTTTAGGGCATCATAGACAAGAACTAGACCAGATAATACAAAAAGAGTTGGGAGTGCAGGGTGAAATTAAGTGGCTTGATTTTGGATATAACAAGCAAAAGATATCGTTAGATGCTGAAATAAAAGGAATAGAATTCCTTTCAGATCATCCAAAATATGAAGTTATGAAAAAGAGTTGGTCGGATTATTGGACGGGAAACACGCAAAACTGGGACGCGGTTTTTATTCTAAACGGTAAATACTATATAGTTGAAGCAAAAGCTCATATAGGTGAGCTGGAAAGCCAGTTTGGAGGGCAAGAAAATAAGAATAAAGAAAAGATAGAAAAAGCATTTAATGAAACGGCGGAAGAATTAGGGGCTTCAACGACTAAAGATTGGTTTGGGAATTATTATCAGCTCGCAAATCGATTGGCATTTACGCACTATTTAAATAAAGAAGGGATTAATGCGGGCTTGGTATATATCTATTTTATCGATGGCTATAAAAAAAGGGTAATTGAAGGTGAAAAAGTCAAAGTAGAAGAAGATAAAGGTGTAAAAACAAAGGAAGAGTGGTTAAGCGCTATAAGGGCAGAATATAAAGAATTGGGAATAGACGAAAGTAAAATAAAAAAACATATATGCAACATATTTATAAATTGTGAGAAGTAATTCGTCTAACAACGTGTCCAACCCGACTCGGCTGCTGTCACGGTTCGTGCAGGCGCTGCGCGCCATTTGCACGAACCGCGCCAGCTAAACGCCTCGCGGGTCAACACAATGTTAGAGCTATCAAAGATTGGAGAAAAAATGAGTAAAAAATACAGGTTTATTCTTTTCGTAATATCAATTCTTCTTCTATTGGTAATTAGTATTTGCATAAATAAAAGTATATTACTTTCAATTTCTCAGTTTTGGTTGTCTTCTGGGATACTCCTACTCATTTTACTCTCACTAATTGATCAGCCACATTTTTCAAAAGATGCAAATATTTTCGTTAATGCAATAACTGCGTCTATCTCTTTATTATTGGTCGCACCAAAAGATCAGGACTGGATATTCTGGTTATTTGTTTCATTTGTTGGTTATCTTGTTATTTCTTCCTATGCACTTTTTTGGATTAGAAACAACCCTTTGAATGAAGAATTAAAAATCGTCCAGCTCTTTTCAAGACTAAATAGAATACTTGGAAAACCTGAAACATTATTTTCTTCATTCTTTCTTTGGGGAGCAATCAAGCAGTTCGGTTTGCAATCAAATGAAATTATTCCCTTATTTTGGTATTGGCTGATCTTTATGATCTTCAATATGCCACAAGTTGCTGAAATAATTGAATCATTTTTAAGTGTTCAAGCAACAAAGACTGATAAAAATATACTTGGAATGATTTTTGGAGTTCAGTCAAAGAACACATTCTTGGTCAAATTATTTCCTGTGAATCAAAGACCTGTTTTAAGACTCTTTGATTTCGTTGAGTTTAAATATTCTGTAGAAGAAAGAAATTATGTTAGAAGAGGAATGGTATTCGATATTTATTGGCTCAATGAAGAGCAGTGGATTAAAGTACTGACAAACAAAGAAATCGAGGTAATGCTTGATTCAATTCCTAAAAATGAATTAATTCGATATGATGCAGTTTATAAAATATCTGAATCAAATAGTACAGAATACTTGAAGCGTTTTTTAGGAATAATATCGGAGAATAGCATAATTGGGAAAATACGATTTATATACAATTCCAGAGTTAAGGCTATGGAAGGCCAACTAATCGAAGTAAGTTTTAATGATGAGACTGTTCTATATCAGATACTAGAAGGAACAACAAAAGTTGAACAACTAGAGAATAAAAACCAATTCGGTTATATCATGGGAGAAGCTATTCAATTAGGAACCTGGAATAAAGAACGTTGCCAATTTGAACAATATGGCTGGGTTCCTCCTATAAATACTCCTGTATACACAGTATCAGATATTGAGGATAAGAAACTTGAAAAAGGTGAATTGCTTGTTGGATACATTCCTGATACAAAATATCCAGTTATATTGAATATGGATCTTGCTATAACCCACCACATGGCAATTCTTGGTGTTACAGGTACTGGGAAATCAGTATTTTCTAGAAACCTGATACGTCAATATCTGACATATAATGATACAAAAATTATAATTGTAGATTTTACTGGAGAATACGCAAAAGTATTTTCTGATATAAAGACTACTAATATTATTAACTCAACAGATGAGACAACTATTTATGAAAAATTTGAGATAGTAAATAATGAATTAGAGAAATTTCCTAATCAGCAAAACAAAGAGCTTATTAAAACAAGTAATAATGAGATTACAACCATATTAAACAGGTCATTGAATACTTTTATTTCTGATCAAAGTCAAATGGTTAGTATAATAGAGCTTCCAGATGTCTCTAATTCACAAAATATATTGGAGTATACAAAAAGATTATTTAAAGAATTATTCAAGATTGCAAAAGACAATAAGGGCAGAATGAAAAAGATTTGCATTGTATTAGAGGAAGCACATACAGTTGTTCCAGAATGGAATTTCTCTGGCGAATCAAATAAAGCTTCTCAAAATGTTCTCAATAGCATAGCACAAATTGCATTGCAAGGCAGAAAGTACAATGTTGGTCTTCTTGTAATTGCACAAAGAACAGCTAATGTATCTAAAACAATTCTAACTCAGTGTAATACTGTTGTTTCATTTCAAGAATATGACAAAACAAGCGTTGATTTCCTTTCAAATTATTTCGGAGACGAAATGGCTTCTGTATTACCAACATTGAGATTTAGAAGAGCAATTGCAGCAGGTAAAGCGTTCAAATCTAATGTTCCTATGATTTTTGAAGTACCGAATATTGAAGAAAAATGGAAGCTCTAACAATTGCTTCAACCTGACTCGGCTATGGCGCGATTCTTGCTTGTCGTCGCTGCGCTCCTCGGCAAGAATCGCGCCATGACGCCTCGCAGGTTAAGCAAATGTTCGGCGGACTCGGCGCATTCGCGCCGAGCATAAAAAATAATAGAGCATATTAGACGAAAGGAATTATCATGA
>LNGD01000080.1 GCA_001587675.1 Candidatus Methanofastidiosum methylothiophilum | reverse complement strand
CATATTCTAAAGGGAGGCCATCGTTTGATAGGGTCAGTCTACCATCTTTATCTGTGAGTGATGAAACTTTGATATACATTTCAGGACTTAATAATTTATTTATTCTTAATTCTTCTCTGCAGTAGAATTCTCTCTTTTCCAATGTTGAATAATCAAGAAAAGAATATTTTGCATCTTTTTTGATTTTATAGGCATAGTTTTTTGTAAGAAAAATATAAGAAATATGAGTTTCTTTTATCTCTTCAATAGACTCATTAAAAGTTTTATCATCAATCAACGATTTAAGGTGTTCGTTCATTGGATATATTGAAATCCTTACATTTAAAAGGTTTTATGACTTTTAATAACTCAAGAAATTGAATAGAGCCTAATTAAGCTTTTTTTTTGATTAAGTAGAAAAATAGGCGTTTAAAATATATGGCGAAATAAGTGTTTCACCCGAAACTTTAAAATAGTTAACTGTGGCTTGATTGATGTGGTTTAATGTGTGGAATCGTTGGTATCGTAAATCACGGCAAAATATCAATCAAGAATGACCTCTTAAAGTCACTGAAAAGACTTGAATATAGGGGTTATGACTCTGTAGGATACGCTACACTTGAAGGTAAAGTCGAAAAAGAAATAGGTGAGATCTCAAAATTTATTGACCAGATACAGGATTCCACTACGTCTTGTGCTATTTCTCATACAAGATGGGCAACTCATGGCGGAGTTACAAAAACTAACTCACATCCTCATTGGGACTGCAAGAAAAATATTTTTACTGTCCATAATGGGATTATAGAAAATTATCAAGAATTAAAGACTGAACTTATCAATAAAGGTCATGTATTTATTACAGAAACAGATTCGGAGGTTATTTCTCATTTTCTTGAAGAAGAGCTGAAGTCAAAAAACATGATGGATGCTATTAAATCGTTTATTAATAGAATCGAGGGTACCTATGCAATCCTAGTAATTGAGAAAGGAATTAATAAAATCTATGCAATTAAAAAGGATTCTCCTTTAGTATTAGGTATAGGAAGAGATAGATTTTATCTAGCATCAGATATCTATGCATTTTCGGATAGTACCAACAAGGCCATATTTTTTGAAGATGGAGAATTTGCTGTAGTTGATCCTGATATGTATACTTTTTACAATTGTGATGGAAAAGAAATCAAAAAAGAAATTTACGATTTCACATGGGTCATACCACAAGAAGAATCTGTTCGGGACTACCCACATTATATGCTAAAAGAAATTCATGAACAGCCAATTGCATCCCAAAGATTAATCAATTCTCTTGATGGCGAACAACACGATAAGATAAATAAAATAGCCGAGCTTGTTAAAAAATCTAATAGAGTTGTTTTTACAGCCGCAGGCAGTTCTTACTATGCATCTCTTCTAGGGGTTTACTTCTTAAATAGGGCAGGAATTAATGCGCATACGTTAATTGCAAGTGAATTCCAAAATTTTATGCTAGTTGATAAAAATACTTTATTTATTGCCATATCACAAAGCGGTGAGACAATGGACGTTGTAACTGCCACAAAATGGGCAAAAGAACGTGGGGCAAAAATTGTTTCACTTGTTAATGTTCCACATTCAACAATACAGAGAATGTCAGATATCTCTCTTGAAATTCACGCAGGTCCAGAAATTTGTGTCGCCGCCACTAAGACATTTACAAATCAAGTTGTCTCTCTTTTATACTTATCACATTTACTTGGATTTTCTGTTAATATGAAAACAATACCCAGCAAGATTGATTATGTAATAAAGGAAAACGAGGAAGCTATTAAAAGATTAGCCGATGAACTATATGAAAAGAAGGATATATACATAATAGGTAGAGGTCTTTCATACCCTCCATCCAGAGAGATCGCATTGAAACTCAAAGAGATCTCCTACATACACGCTGAAGGTATGATGGGTGGAGAATTGAAGCACGGTACTATTGCGTTGATAGAGCCAGGGACACCTGTTATTGCTTTAATACCAGGGAAAGATTTTGATATGTATTCGAACGCTAAGGAAGTTGAAGCTAGGGGTGCCAAAGTTATTACTATAGCTAATATGATGGACTCTGATTTCAAGATGGACATAACAATAAATGATGGTAAGTTTTCGATACTTGCAGTTATAATAGGGCAACTTCTAACGTACTACATTGCTAAGAAGAAAGGTCTCCCAATAGACAAGCCAAGAAATCTAGCAAAATCAGTTACAGTTAAGTAACTAAATATCTTGCCAAATCTTATCCCCAACGTAATGAATATTTTTAATAACTTTACCTTCTTTCATTGACAAGATATCACTTGAAGAAAACATTGCAATGCCTACGGCAATAGGTTTCCCATGTTTTTCATCCAATATTATAACAGCGTCGTCTTTTTCTATTCCAGCATCTACTTCTTTGATACCTGGCCTCATTACATCAGCACCCTTTGAAATGAAAGGAACTGCTCCCATATCTATTACTACTTTACTTGGAATTTTGTCTTTGGGAAGAGAGATTAATAGCTTAAGAGATGGAATAAAATTATTCCCTATTTTTAAAAAAGATGAAGTATCATTCACATATACAATATCCACCCCATCTTCCATATTTGCAACTTTAAAAGAAGATTTACTATTAATCTCTTTGAAAGTGTTTTCCCCAAAAAGATTGTTAATAGAGTTTAGAATCTCTTTTATTTCTCCTTTTTTCATATCATGAAGCGATTTTTTCTTCATATAAGATTTATAAAACTTATTTAGGTATTTAAGTTTATAGTAATAGTTTTTCTAAAAATTTTGGCCGTTAACTTTAAATACTATTTTAATCTGAATCGATAGTAGGTGATATATTGGCTCAAAGACCACTCGACATCATACACAGAGCTTTGGATTCCAATGTCCTAGTAGAGCTTAAAGGCGGTAGAGAGTTTAGAGGAACTTTAAAAGGTTATGATATTCATATGAATCTTGTTATGGAAGCTGCAGAAGAGCTTCAGAATGGAGAATCAGTAAGAAAACTGGGACATGTAGTTGTAAGGGGAGACAATGTTGTTTTGATTTCACCAAGTTTGGAGGATTAACATGAGTAAAGGTACACCTTCCTACGGTAAGAGGAACAAAAAAACACATGTGAGATGCAGAAGGTGTGGTAATAATTCATATCATGCTTCTCATGGTATATGTGCATCATGTGGCTTTGGTAGATCTGCAAAGATGAGAAGCTACAATTGGTGTAGAAGTCAATGATTGATACAAGGATTATAGTAGAAGGAGTTTCTGATGTTGAGACCCTATCAAAGGCTATTCAAGATTTAGCTTTAGGTTCAGAATTTGGGGTCACAATTTCTTCTATAATCCCAACTACTAATGTTGAAATTGCTAAAAAATCAATTATTGGTTCTGATATTGTTTTAATTGCTACAGATGCAGATAGATCAGGTAGAGAACTTGCCGACCGCTTATTCGAAGAATTAAAAGGTAAAGAAATTTTGATTGAAAGGGTAAAATTTCCTAAAGGTCATGACCTTGAACATGCCGATCTTTTTTTAGTATCAAAGGAAATAAAAAATAGCTTAATTAGAATTGGACTAAAATCATTAAAATCAATAGATGCTCTGACAGAAAAAGACAAATTCATTAGGTCCCTTGAAAAAGACATGTATGGCTTAAAAATCGAAAATGAGGATTTAAAAAAGAAAATTAAGAACTTAGAACAGACTGTTCAAAGTTTTGTTAGTGAAAAGGAGTTAATTAATAGTTTAGAGCAAGACCTTGATAGAATAAATGTTGAAAAAAATGAAATAGAGCTTGAAAACTCTGAACTCAAAAAGGAAATAAAAACAAAGGAAGACAGGATATCTGAAATTGAAGCTAGGTATAGAGACCTTGAAGCAAAAATTCTTAATATTTATGACCTTGATAAATATTGGTCAAAAATCTCTGATGATGAAAAGCCTAAAGTCAATGAAATAATAAAGGCTATTGAAATTTTGAATTTTGACCGAGTCGTTGCATCAGAGGATTTTATTGTTTCGCCATCTGAGGATTATGTCCATAAAGTTTTGAAATTAATAAAAATGGGAAGAGAGTTAAATAAAGATTAGAAATTGATTTTTGAGCTAATCTGTTAATTTCCATTAGTTTTATAAATTGAATTATAGTGTAAAATTCATGGGCTGGTAGCGCAGTGGAAGCGCACTCCCTTGGCATGGGAGAGGCCGTGGGTTCAAATCCCACCCAGTCCACTTCACTTACTCTTTTTCAAACTTTCCAACTCTCTTTCTAGAGATTCAAGCTTAGACAATATTTGTTTTGTGTCCTGATTAGCATCTTTTTCAACAAAATATGCAGATATTGCCGCTGTCAGTATTGACATGAAACCAATACCTAAGAAAATCAAAACTATACCCAATATTCTGCCAGCAGGTGTAAGTGGTGCAATGTCCCCATACCCCACTGTGGAGACTGTTTCAACTGCCCACCATATACCATCAAAGAGAGATTTACCTTTTTCAAATATAGAAAAAATAAATCCACAAAAGAATATTAGGATTACAGTTAGGTATATTACATAACTAACTGAGTTGTTAGAATAGAACTTCTTAAATCCTTTAGTCCCACGGCTAAGTACTACAAACACCCTTAATACTCTAAGAACTCTAATTATTCTAAGTGCCTGGAATCCTTGTAGTGCTTTCATTGGCAATGGGGGCGATAATATTATTATTGCTAAATTAAGCCAATTTTCCTTTGTGTATTGTTTCTTATCTTTAGCTACAGAAATTTCTACAACAAATTCTACCAAGAATGCCAGCCAGATTAAAATATCGAAAATAAATGCCAAAAATCTTAAAGTTGGATTCGTACTTGTGACCTGGATATACAAAACAGGTATAATCAATATACCAAAAATAATCATTGGTATTTCAAAGATATTTTCTAATTTTTTTTCATCCATGGATATTATTTGATATATTAGTTTATAAATTTTTAGTATCTTTCAATTAAAGTTTAATATCCCAAAAACAATGATTATAACATGAATCAATCAAAGAATATTCTATCAAAAATATTCTATGGTGGTGAAAATCCTGGAGAGTATGGAATTGGTTATCTGCATTGGATTGAAAGAAAGCCTACTTTGAAGTATATTAACTGTAAAGATATCTCAAATTTTGATAGTAGCGGAATTCATTTTGAAACAACTACTATTCCATTCCACAGGATAAAATTGATATTTAATAAAAGAGGAGAGATAATATTCAAAAAAGATGTTGAAGGATTAGTCATTTCAATTCCAAAAAATCTATTTTGATTTTAAGGCTTGATACCTCCGTAGACAGCAAAATTATAATACTTCCACACTATGTCAACATCTTCAAATCCAATATTTTTTATCCATTCTATTTGTTCCAGTAATATCTCTGGCCTATCCTCCTTGTAATGGGTAACCATCCACTTATTTTCAATTTCTTCTTCAGGAATACTCTTAGCCATAAATTCTTTCCATCTGGAGACATATGTTTTATTAAGAAAATCATTTGAACCTAAGACGATATCGGCGTTATAGAAAACTCCTCCTGATTCGAGAGATTCAAATACTTTCTTATAGAATTTAATTTTATCCTTTTTTGTTTCTAAATGATGAAGAGTCAAAGAAGAAACTACTGCATGATAATTTTTATCGAATTCAAATTCTCTGATATCTGCTAATAAATAGTTAACATCTTTATATTTTTCCAATCTAAGTTTAGACTGCGCAATCATGTTTTCTGCAAAATCAAGACATGTAATTATAGAGTTAGGAAATGCTTCTTTTAATTTCATTGAAATATAACCAGTTCCACTGCCTAAATCAATAATTTTTATTTGATCCTTCTTTTCAAAAGGTATTACTGAAACTAAAGCTTCTATCATTTGTGGATAATGTGGAACTAATTTTAGAATGGTACTGTCAAATTCAATGGCTTCCTCTTCAAAGTGTTCTTTGACTCTGTCCATGAAAAAATATGTAGTTTCTAATAATTAAATATATCGTAAAAAATAAAATAAATTAGTTTCCTTTATGGAAACTTCGTGATTTATTTCGTCTACTAGAATGTCGTCTGTCACCAGAGGATTGTTTTCTCTTACCTTGTGACTGTCTGTCATTACCATCGATAATAGGCATTATTTTCTTTAGGTAAGGCCTCTCGACATTTTCTATTGTAAATGAAGGGTAACTGTAAAGTATCTTAGAAAAGTTTTCTTCATCACGATCAGTTAACAGATTTATTACTTTTCCAGATTCACCAGCTCTTGCAGTTCTTCCAATTCTATGGACGTAGTCATTTGAATCGTTTGAAATGTCATAATTATAAATGTGTGAAACATTATCTATATGGAGGCCTCTTGCAGCTACGTCTGTGCATACTAGCACTCCGGCTTTTGCTTCGTTGAATAATTTGATACTCTTGGCGCGTTTATTTTGGGTTAGACCTCCGTGGATAGCAATTGCTTTAATATTATTTGCTCGGAGATTTTTTACTACATAGTCTGTCGTATTTCTAGTATTGCAAAAAATCATTGCAAGATCTGAATCTTCGTTTCTTAGCAAATGTATCAAAAGAGATAGTTTCATATTTCTTGGTATTTCATAATAAACTTGCTTTAATTTTTCGGGATCCACCATTTTTTCAGCTGAAACACTTGTTGGTTTAATCATGTATTTATTGGCCAATCTCTTGATTTCTTTTGAGATTGTAGCTGAAAAGAACAAGGTTTGCCTATCAGTTGGGCATTCCTCGATTATCTGCTCTACATCGTCTAGAAATCCCATATCTAACATCCTATCTGCTTCATCTAAAACTAAGATCTTTACCTTAGAAAGATTAATTGTTCCTCTTTCTAGATGATCTAGTAATCTTCCAGGTGTTGCAATAACTACTTCTGCTTTTGGGATATCTTTAATTTGACGATTTATGGATACGCCACCGTATACAGAAACTATCTTCAAATTACTCTGAGATGAAAGTGTATGTATTGACTCTCGTACTTGTTCTGCAAGCTCTCTTGTTGGTGTTAGAACCAATGCCTGTAATCCACATTTTGGCTTTACTTGCTCAATTATACCGCAGCCAAAGGCCAGAGTTTTACCTGAACCTGTTGAGGACTCTCCAATTATGTCTTTACCCGCCATTATATCAGGTATTGACATTTCTTGAATTTGTGTTGGAGTAGTAAATCCTAATCTTTTTATGGCTATGAGTAGCTGATTACTTAAGCCCAAATTTTCAAAATTCATTCTATTTACCTCTTATAAATTCAGCATTGCCCTAGAAAAAGCGAAATGTTCAAAATTGAGCAAGTGCCCTCTCAAAA
>LNGD01000079.1 GCA_001587675.1 Candidatus Methanofastidiosum methylothiophilum | reverse complement strand
TTCATTGTCTAGCTTCATGTCAATATTAGAAAAATCATGATTTAAAGCTAGGCGAAATTTTTAGCAGATTACACAGTAGCCTAATATTTTAGAAATATTTAAATAGAACAAATGACTATTAATAAGAGGATAAATACTAATATAGGGAATAAAATGAGTGAAAAAGGTAGAGAAGGATTTAGAGGTGAGCTTAGAGAAATGCACGAAGCAGTATGTGTTGATTGCGGCAAAACAACTAAAGTTCCTTTTAAACCTGATGGGATTAGACCTGTATACTGTAAAGAGTGTTTCCAGATAAGAAAATCAAGAAGAAAAAATTAAAAGAAATCTCCAAGGGTCATCTGTTTATGTTTAGTAAATTTGAGATTTTCTTCAGTATAGCCAAATCCTTTTAGTATTCTCATTACTGCAGGTAGGACTTGATTATCGATATAATAATCTGAATCATATTTGTATCCTGCTTTTTTAAATTCTTCAACATCGAAGGACCTATCCCTAACCATTCCTTCTCCGTTTCGAACAACAAATGAGATAATCGATCCAACACTAATATCTTGCCCATTTTCTTTCAATCTTTTTGCAACTATTACATGTGGCCCTATCTGTTTGTAACTATTAAGGGGCATAGTTAGTTGAGTATATATTACCAAATCATCAACTGGAATCTTGCCTTCAACTAGATCTTGTGTAGTTTTAATTACTATCTCTGCGGCCTTTTCTGGGCCCTTCCCTTCCAGTATGGTTTTTAGAACGGCTTCTTGTGTTTTTTTTGCAATATCCGCCCAATCCCTCCTTACTACTTCTAAGCCTTTAGTTGTGATAATATTTTCCTTGTCAATCAAGGCATATCTTTTCTTGGATACAAAGAATCCTCTTCTATAATAACCTTGGAATTCAAGCTCCATGAAGTCAGGAAGTGTAGAATTGACTTTGTTTCTATATTCTTTTGATTTTTCTAGGTCCTCTGAGCGAAGTCCTACAAATAAACTGTCTGTATCCCCATAAAGAACTTCTAGCCCCATATCTTCTGCTATTTTGATTGCTTTGTGGATATATTCTCGGCCCCAAGAGGCTATACTTGAAGCGGCTTCTTTTGAGTACCATCTTGAACGAGGGTATCCCATGTAGCCATAGAAAGAATTTGCAAGTATTTTTAGAGCCCACTGTTGTGCTTGATAAATAGTTTTCTCAGTCTTGTCAGAAGTCAATTTCAATTTATCTTTAATTTGAACTCTTCTTTGGATTAATTCTTTAAGAATTTCAGGAATAAATCCTTTTTTATTAAGGCAGAAATTTATTCCTTCGGGGGAGGTATTGTTACAGCAATCACATCCAATTGTATTCGGGTCGATATTATGGGCAATAATAATTGAAGGATATAGTGATCTAAAATCAAAAACGGCTATATGCTCATGAAGACCTTTTTTAGGGTCTAAGACGAATCCCCCTTCATAAGACGTGGATGAACGTTCTAAGTATTCTGTTCCTTTTGGTTTATTTGGAACAATAGTTTCCTCTTCAAAGGCCCTCTTCATAAGAAGATACTCTACCATATTGGAAGAAGCCATCCTAGAGATATCAAATATATTTTGCCCGACTATTCTAGATAGCTCAACTTCAAGCTGCCCTATTGCTTCACCGATTTCTCTGGCTGCGATGGCATCCTCTTTATTGTATAAAGCTATGGATAATAATCCTTCTTGTGTTCCCTCATCCCAGTACTTATCCATTTCCAAAAGATATAGTTTACTTTTTTCTTTCCCCAAAAATTTAAGGTAGACATTTTCAAGAGTATATTTGTTCAGGCTAAGGAGTTTCTTGCTCAATGGGTAGAGATCAATGTGAACCATTCCAGGTATTTTACAATTTTCAGTTATTCCTTTATTATCAATTCTTATTTCATTTAGTATAGGGTGGTTAATTTTTAATTTTTTTGCTCTTTGTGAAATGTAAGGAAAATCAAAAGTATCTCCATTGTAGGTATAGATAATGTCAGGATCATATTGCTTAAGAAGATCTAAGAATTTCTTTATCATTACTGTTTCATTTTCGACCACTTCAATATAATCGGCCTTAACTTGTTTATACGTAATAACTCGATCAAAATCATTTGTTGATATCCCTATCATAATTATTGGATCCTTTTCTGGATCTGGTTTTGCTTTGCAATATACTTCAATATCAAAGGCAAGGGGCCTAAAATTAATTTTTTGAGTTTCAATTATTTTAAAATCTTTTACAATTGAGATGTCCCCTTCTTTTTCTATATCAAAATTATATTCAGTTGCAGGTATTAGACCTTTATCAATAAGAAATCTTCTTGCAAATGGTATATCATACTCATAAATATCAATGACATCCTCAATTTCTTTTCTCAATGCAGGGACATCAGAAGGATGATTAAAAATAACTCTTATCGCCTTGACTTTATTACCAAAAATGTATCTCTCTTCAATAGAACATGTTTTTATTTTCAAAAATTTATTCTGAACTTCTTTAGTTATATCCCCAATGACTCTTATCTTTGACTCAATTTCACGCTCATCGCATACCGCCCAAATATATGGCTCAAAATCTTTATAAAATGTTTCTGTCTTTGAATCATTTTTAAGTATCAATCTAACGTAAGCTTTATCGTTAAAAGTTTTATAGTCAGAGTCAAGGAGAAACATAATTATCAGGTAAGAGTAACAGTATAAATATCTTATTGAACGAATTAAAAGCAATTTATGAATGTTCAGTAATTAATCTACACACTGGACAAAAGAAAGATTTATAAACCAGTTTTAATAACGAATGCTAATGAAAAAATTTGAGTTATCGATTATTGTTATCCTAATGGCAATTCCATTTATTTTGTTTAGAACTGAAGATTTCACTGTTTTTGTATACTGGGTAACTGTTACTTTAGGTTACCTTATTTATATTATGTTCTCAACTAAAAGGTGGGCAAATGAATAATATTCTTATACTTATTAGCCTATACTCAATAATAGGTACTTTAATTGCATTGTACTCTAGAGGTGCAAAGACTCAAGAGAGTTTCTTTATTGGTGACAGAAATATTAACGGGATTGTTTCTGCGTTAACTTACTCGGCAACAACTTATTCTGCTTTCATGATGGTTGGGCTTGTAGGACTTTCATATGCAACAGGCGTTGGTGCATTAGGATTTGAATTAACTTATCTTATTGGAACTCTTTTTTTCTTATCTTACTACGGGCCAAAAATCTGGAGAATTGCCAAAGACAAAGGTATTGTTTCCCCTTCTGGATTGATTGAAGAGAGATACGGACAAAAAACAGCAAAAACTGCGGCCTTTATATCTCTTTTAGCATTAATACCATACACATCAGTTCAACTGACTGGAGTAGCCCTAATTCTTGAAAAGAATTCAAATTTAAATTTTTCAACAGGCATTATAATTGTTGGCATACTCATCGCTCTGTGGGCATTTCTTGGTGGGTTAAGGGGGGTCGCATTAACTGACTCAATCCAAGGTATCTTTATGATAGTAGTTTCAATATTTGCACTAATATGGGTATCTCTTAGATTTGATTTCTCTGCCATCTCTTCCATGGGAAACCTTATGTACGTTCCTAATTCAATCTGGACTCCAAAGTTTTTTTTAGGGCTTACAATTCCTTGGTTTTTCTTTGCCCTTACAAATCCTCAAGTATTCCAAAGAATGTTTATACCAAAGGATCTATCGGCTTTAAGAAAGATGATTATATACTTCGGATTCTTTGGAATCATTTACACTGTTATAGTAACATTAATAGGAATTGAATTAAAAGTAATGACAAATCAGGGCCTTTTTCCATTAGTTCAATACAGAGACAATGTTACACCCACAATGCTTTCAGTTATGCCAGAGTGGTTATCAATACTACTTGCATTGAGTATATTGGCAGCGGCGATAACTACGGCAAATTCAATAGTATTGACCCTTTCATCGATGGTATCAAAAGATATTATCAAAGAAAAAGGGATACTATTTGGGAGAATATCAATAGTAGTAATAACAATATTCATCGGATTATTTGCAGTGAAAAAGATAAGCTACATAGTTGAATTATCGGTATTATCTTCAACAATTTTACTGTGCCTTTTACCACTGATACTAGGCATATTTCATTTTAAAATGGGAAAGGACTTTACAGGAGTGATTACCCTTATTGGTGGATTTTTAATATCAGTCGGCCTGACTTACTTCAAAATATCAATAATTGGCCTCCCTACGCCAGTAATAACTTTGATTTCTTGTTTTGTTATATTCTTCTTAAGTGGAATTATAGAATCAAAACAATATAAATAATATATAAATATAAAAATTAATCGACTAATCTTTTCTCTCCTTCTAACTTCTGAATGCCAGAAATGTTCTGACTCGATTCAAGGCAGCCTAGGTAATTTCCTTCTTTGTCTCTTAAAGCATAATATTCAATCATTACTTTTTCTTTTTGACCATTCTTTCCTATTGGCAAATCAATCCAAAATCTTGCAGAATCACGTATGCCTTCTTTCATCTCATTTAGTATCTTTTCTACTTTATCTAGGCTTCTTTCTGGATGGCACTGCCTTACATCTCTTCCTAAAGCAGCCTCTGGCCTTTTGAAAATTCTCGTTTCATGTTTATTCCACGCGAGTACTTTATCGTCATCATCTAAGACAGAGAATTCTATGGGGATTGTCTCTAATAGAGATTCTAAAATTTTACCATCAATTTTTCCAATCATAGTAATCCCAATTATACTCAGCCACTAACTTATAAAATCTTTGTCTGTTCTGTGGGTCTTGGAGTTTTGACAACAAGGAACCGAAATATTTTGTCACTTTGATTTATCAATCTATGTGGAATCTTTGCTGGGCTTTCTATAAGGGAATCTTGAAAAACTTCTTCTCGTTCATTACCAATCTCAACTATTCCTTTTCCTTCAAGGACATAGAAGAATACATCAACTGGAGTTATGTGTTTTAATAAAGCCTCCCCTGGTTTTAATGCAATGTGTATGGCTTGAGCCTTTTCTGTATCGTATATCTTTCTTACATCCACCTTATGGGGAGTATCATTTATTGTCTGTTCACTTACCTTAACAATTTTCATTTAATTCACCAATTTAGACTTTTATTGAATCTAATTTACATTCCTTCTCACATTGGTAGCACAAAATACATTTTTTGCCATTTATATATAATTTTTTATTATTTAATTCTATTGCTTCAGTTGGGCAGGCTTTCATGCAAAGAATACAATTTGTACAAGTTGATTGATCTATTTTAGGCATTAATACTCGTCTTAAGGAAGGTAATCTCATTACAAGCCCAAATGGACAGAGATAATTATGCCATAGGTCTGGAGCAAATATGGCTAAAATTGGAAATGCTACCATTAAGAAAGGTATTTTTAGTTTAATAGGCAATGATAAACTTGCTATTTTAAGTATGACTAAAGAAAGCAATATTAAACTCAAAGGCAGGTAAATATATTTCTTTTTAAGGAAATCTGGAGTTTTGATTCTATTAATTTTTATTTTACTTAGTAGGTAGCCCCAACCTTTATCAAATGATTGAAATGGGCAAAAATATCCACAAAACAATTTTCCAATCAATAAGGATGCGAGAGAAAAACTTAACATCCACAAAAGTAAATAAGATTCTTTTTTATTCTTGATAAATAAGACAAAGGCAACAATTGAAATTACTAGAGTAATGGTCTGAATAATTTTTCTAGCTTTCATAATGACCGAAGTTTTAAGAATAATTATAAAGTTTTCCAGAACTTTAATATATTAAAAGTATTATTTTAATCCATGGAGATTGAAGAGCAACTAATGAAAATGGGATTAACAGATTATGAATCTAAAGTAATCGTATCAATTATTAAATATGGTGAATCAACGGCAAAAGATATCTCTTTGAATTCTGGAGTTCCTTACTCAAGAATATATGACACAATTAATGATTTATTGGATAAAGGATGGATAACCAAGAAAGAAGGAAGACCCTCATTATTTTGTCCGGGAGATGTAGAAGAAAGAATAAATGAATATATCAATAACAGCAAAATTATGGCAGAAACTATTAAATTAAATCTAGAAAGCTTATCTGAAAGAAACAGATATGAACTACTGCCTACTATAAATGTTGAAAGAACTTGGAAAAATTTCTATAAAAAAATCGATGAACTAAGTAATACTTCGAAACAGATGGCATGTGTTTTTGGATTCTATAACAAAAATGCTTTTGAAAGAATACACATGGCTTTCAAGAATAAACACTATCCCAAGAATCTTTTTGTAAAAAGTGATATATTAAACAATAGCTTCATGGAGGAATTAAAAAATATATCCTCATCATTTCAAATTAGGGTGTTACCTTTTACACCCAAGGTTTTATTATTTCTATTTGATGGAAAAAATATAATTATTGTTTTGCCGCTATCAGAAAATATTAATTCTAAAGATGATGAAATAAAATTCCTAGAAATTAGAAACTTTGAAATAGGTAAAATACTAGAAAAGATGATAGAGATTGCCTTAGTAGAATCAATGCCTTTGAATCTTAAAGAATAATTCATTGTGAGAATATGGGAAAACAAAAAGAAAAGATATTGAGGAATTCATGCAGATGCTTGGAGTATGAAAGAAGACTTCTGGAGATTTATGGAAATTGAATAAGATTACTTAATGATCTAAAGGATATTGAACCAGGAAAATTATATCTTAGACTTTGCACTATCGAAGGCAAAAATATTGATAGATGTATTCTTTATGTTATTAGAATTGTAGTATACTAAGCTTCAAATAAGGAACATGACCCATATAAACTGAAATGGTGAAATTGGAAAGATATCAAGTAAGCTAATAACTTCTAAGGTTGGATTATATGAAAAAAGTTAGTGAGAAAATATTATACCAAGGCAACTGGCTTGAATTAAAAGAAAGTAGTTATGATAACAATGGAATTGAAGTTAAATGGGAAATGGTCGATAGAAAGATTTCTAAAATAACTGTTGCAATTATAGCAAAATTAATACCTTCGGAACGATATGTATTCATTAAACAGTATAGAATCCCGATAAGAAATTATATGATAGGTTTCCCAGCAGGAGTTTCTGATGGTAAAGACTTAGAGCATGATATAAAAAAGGAACTAAAAGAGGAAACAGGGTATTCGGGAGAAATAATTAAAATTAGTCCAGTTTTAAAATCAAATCCAGGATTAACTGATGAAACCGTTAGGATTGCTATTGTTGAGATAAACGAAAATATGTTTGAAAATATAAATCCACGGCAGGAACTTGAGCCCTCAGAAGAGATCGAAGTTATTTTACTTAAAAAAGAAGAAATAAGAGATTTTATTAAAGAGCAGACCAAGAAGGGTGTAGATATAGGTGTTGGAGTCTGGTACACTTTTAACTGGATTATTTAATAAAAAGAGAAATTATTTATACTCTAAGAATTTAATTTAAAATGGTGTTCAAAAT
>LNGD01000078.1 GCA_001587675.1 Candidatus Methanofastidiosum methylothiophilum | reverse complement strand
CAATGAGATTTATACGGACAATTAATTGCTTTAAAAATGAATTTTTTATCATCTCCTCCAAATTCAAAATCATTTTGATTGAAAAATTGTGCTTTTACAAGTGCATCAATGAACATTTTGACAGTTTCGTAGGAGCTCAATCCTTTGACAAATTCCATACCAAGCTCCCCCCATGATTCAATAAATGGACGAATAGCTATACTTCCCCATCTTCTATAGAATAATTTTGGTCTTTCAAAAAATATATTAGCAGTTGATTCTACGCCGTATAACCATGCGTTCATAATAATTTGAGTAAATCTCAATTTCATATCTTCGGCCATTAATCTCCCACCTTTTTATAGTTTTTATTTTTGAATTTTTGTTTATTTAAACTTTACTAGTTGTCTTAAGTATTTCTCAAAAAGAAATTTGATATAGTGAATATATACAATTAGACTTAAATTTTAATTGAATCCTTTTTTTAAGATGGTGAAATTATGAATATTTCAAGAAATGAGGATATGAAGATGCTTTCTTCTCTTGATGAATGGGAACTCATCGATCTTTTACTTTTTAATATTAAAAATCTCTGGAGGGTAGATGGTCTTTATTTTTTGGGTATAGAAAAAAGATTTGGTACAGACGCCGCAATCGACATAGACATTGAATGTTGGGAATACCTAGCAGAAATTGAGGTCAAATATTTAAAACAAATGTTTTCCTTGGGTTCCAATCTTGATGATTTAGCAAAAGCTTTGAGATTTACAAGTTGGGCACTTGATCATCCATCAAAGGAGATAGAAATTAACGGTGACACCTTGATATTTAGAATAACAGACTGTCATACGCAAAAGGCGAGAAAGGAAAAACTTTTACCAGAGTTTTCATGTAAGAATGTTAGAGGAAAATATCTAAAAATTTTTGTAGAGAAATTTAACCCGGATATAGACGTACGATGCAATATTTGTCCTCCTGATGAACATCCGGATAATATTTGGTGTGAATGGTGTTTTACAATGAAAAAACAATAGAAAAGGTTAAAAATGAGGCATACCTAAAATTCAAAGTGAGTCTATGGCTACATGGAAGAATACTTCAAACGATATAGTAAGATGCCCAAAATGCAACTTTACATTTTCTAAGCAATATTCAAGAGTTGTATCGTGCCAGTCATGTCCGATGGCAACTGCTTCATGCACTATGGTTAAATGCCCTAGATGTCAGGAGGAATTTTATCCTTAGATAATTATTATTCCTAACAGTTATAATATGACCGAAAAATATATAAAGAAAAATATAAAAATAAATCTTGGAGGAGAGATATTAGTAATATTATGATTACCCTCCTTTATGTCCAAAAGATTCCTTAGGATTTTACCCTATGGGTCTCTCCTCCTATTAACGGGGTAGATAAATTGCAGTATTGGGATGAAAAAATTGAAACAATGAAAAGGGATGAACTGGAAAAATTTCAGTTTAAACACCTAAAAAGCATATTAGATCATGCTTACAATAATAGTGAGTTTTATAGGAATAGCTTTAGAGAGGCAGGTGTTTCTCCTAGCGATGTAAATAGTCTCCAAGACCTTTCAAAACTCCCAACTATTGTAAAGGACAATATTAGAAAAGACCAAGAGTCAAAGCCGCCTTTAGGGAAAATGACCGCAGTCCCAGAAGAGGAAGTTGTATACATATCAGTGTCAAGTGGCTCTACTGGAATGCCAACTGCTTCTCCATTCACTGCTCAAGACTTTGAAGATTGGATGGATTATGAAGCGAGATTGTTTTATTCATCAGGCATGAGGTCGACAGACAGGTATTGTCATGCACTTAACATGTCTCTATTTGTGGGAGGGCCTTGTGTATTAGGGGCCCAGAAACTTGGTGCTTTGTGCATACATGCAGGAACTATACCTTCTGAAAGACTACTTAGAATAATGTTGCAATTCCAGCCTACCGTCACTTGGACAACTCCTTCCTATGCATGGTATCTTGGAGAAACAGCTGAAAAGCAAGGTATTGATGTTGCTCACGATACAGCAATTAACAAAATATTTGTTGCCGGAGAACCAGGTGGTTCTATAGAAGCTACAAAAAAGAGAATTGAACAGCTATGGGATGCAGACGTTTACGATTATTATGGGCTGTCAGATATATTTGGGGCATGTGCAGGCGAATGCGAAGAGAAAGCAGGTCTTCACTTTTCTGAAGATCATATGATCGTTGAGGTCCTTGACCTTAAGACAGGTGAACAAGTAGGTGAAAATGAAGAAGGGGAAATGGTCCTAACAACTATTAAAAAAAGAGCAAGGCCAATGATTAGATTTAGAACTGGGGATATTGTTTCTTATGAGCTTGATAAATGTGCATGCGGTAGAACTCACATGAGATTAAAAGGAGTCTGTGGAAGAACAGATGATATGCTGATTATCAAAGGAGTCAATGTATTACCATCAAGCGTCGAACCCGTAGTTAGAGGTAATAAGAAACTTTCAGGGGAGTACAGGCTTGTTGTAGATAGAGTAGATCATCTTGATGTTTTAACTATTGAAATTGAAAGAACATGCGATTGCAAAGGAGACCCAAAGATTCTAGAAAGAGAAGTCCAACGAGACCTTAGAGCTGTCTTAGGAATAACTCCAAAGGTAACTGTATACGAAGATGGTACTTTGCCAAGAGAAACACACAAAGCAAAGAGAATCAAAGATAATAGAAAGAATGTCTGGAAATAAAAAATTTTTTTAATATTAAAATATTTATTTAGAAAATATCTATGGCACGGGATAGTACATTTTTGCCTCTGTATTCAGGTAATAACATAGGCGATTTTCTATTTTCCGGAACGCCCGCATTTTTCAATTCTTGTGTGTACTTTGTAACATGTGATAGTGTCAATTTTCCAACAGACGCCTTTTTAGCGTATTTTGCAGCCGATATTCCTGCCCTTCGACCAAATACAGAGTAATCAAGTAAGGAATTTCCCATGAGTCTATTCTTTCCATGGACGCCACCTGTTACTTCTCCACCTGCAAAAAGCCCTTTTAGTTCTGTTGCACCATTTGCATCTATTACTACTCCTCCATTTTGGTAATGTAGTGTTGGGAAAACTAAAATTGGGTCCTCAACCATATTTATATCAAATCTCTTGAACATTCTGTACATGGCTGAGAGCTCTCTTTCTGTGGTGCCTTCTCCTTTTAGCATATTAATCATTGGTGAATCAAGCCAGATGCCTTGCATACCAGTTGGAGTTTCAACTCCTCCGCCAGCACCATAACACTCTTTTATGAAAGCTGCACTCTCTACATCCCTTGGCTCTAGTGGATGGACAAACATATTTCCCTCTCTGTTTAGTGGCTGTGCACCAAGTCCTCTAACTTTTTCAGTTATTAAAAGGCCAACGATCTGCTCCGGAAAAGCTGCACCTGTTGGGTGGTATTGCACTGAGTCCATGTCTCTAAGTCTAGCTCCGCATCTGTAAGCCATTACCAATCCATCTGCAGTTGCACCATAGTGATTTGTTGTTGGGAATCCTTGAATATGGAGTCTACCAAATCCCCCTGTCCCCATAACTGTCGCCTTTGCCCTTACTACATAATATTGGTGAGTTTCTATGTTGAAAAGAACTGCTCCTGCTACTTGACCCTTGTCATCCATCAATAGCTCGATAGCAGGCGAGAACTCAATAACAGGAATTGAGAGATTTATGAACTCATCTCTTATTACTCTTAACAATTCCATTCCTGTATAATCCTTTGCTGAATGCATCCTTTTCCTTGAAGTCCCACCTCCATGGATAGTAATCATTGTTCCATCTTTTTTCTTATCAAACATAACTCCTTTCTCTTCAAACCATTTGATTATTCTTGGACCATCAGAAACTAGAGCTTCGACAAGCTCCGGATCATTAGCAAAATGGCCTCCGCCTAGAACATCTAGATAATGGATCTCTGGAGAGTCATTGGCCTTATCTGCAGCCTGAATTCCCCCTTGTGCCATAATTGAATTTGAATCGCCGTGCCTTAGTTTTGTAGCCATCAATATATTTTGAGGGTCAATACCTTCATATGTAGCCCATATGCCGGCCATTGTACCTGCGCCACCGCCACCTATGATAAGTAGGTCAACATCATAATCTATGCTTGAAAGGTCAATATCCTTTTCAGAGATAAGGGGATAAGACTCTATAAGGTCAGCAACTTCCATTGGCACGATCTCCCCCTTTGAGGGTCCTATGGAAAGATTCCTCTTAACTTCAGGCTTATAGTCAGGGTGATATTTGTTTAGAACATCTTCTCTTTCATCTAAAGACATCTGTTTATATTGTTCCTTTAATCTCTTCTCTCTAGTCTTTTCAACTTTTTCAATTGATTCTCTCATTGATTCAGGATAACCTTTAATTAGATTCATTAAATCACCTACTCAATCGACCTCTTCTTGTAAAGATCTTTAATTTCTGCTAAGCCCATGGATTTTAGCTTTGAAATTTCTTGTTTTGTAATACCAGAATTAACTTTATTTACAGCATCCTCAGTATGCATTGCTTTTGGTGCAACAAATTTACCGTATAATCTCCTTGCAAGCTGGCCTACATGGTATTGAGTAATTTCAGCAGGGCATCTAAATGCGCACAATCCACATTGGACACAATCGAAAGAGAGGTTTGCGGCCTTTTCTATATCGCCTCTAAGTGAAGCCTGGACATAATCCATTACTTTTAGCTCTTGAGGACATACCTTTGTGCAACTATTGCAGCTTATGCATCTTGCTATCTCGGGGTATTCCTTCAAGAGAGCATTGTGAGCAACATTTAATTTTTCCATATCATATTTTTGTTTGTTTGCCGGAGTAAATGGCAACTGGACAAGGTACATGCCGTCTGTAACGGTAGTCTGACAGGCTAAAGCAGACCTTAATTTGTAGTCATTTTTTAGTCTGTAAATAGTTGCACACGCACCACAAAATCCAGCTCTACACCCTGCGCCTCTAGTGTACCTATAGCCCGCATACTCCATGGCTTTCATCAGGGTAAGTCCTGATGGAACCTTATACTCCTTTCCCATGATAAATACACTTACCAATGGTATTTGATTTTTTTCAGCCAACTATAAACCCCCTCTTTCTTGTAATTTATCCTTTATGAAACTATAATCCTTCAAATAGTTCTCATTATTCTCTGCAAGGGATATTCTCATTAACTCTGAAAGATAGATAACAGGCGTCATATGATTTATTTTCCCCTTTTCTAATAACGCCTTTTGTCCAGTTGTTAAATTGTATTGGCATAGAGGACAAGGTGTGACGATAACATCTGATCTCTTTTTCTGAGAAATAGTAACAATTCTTTCAACACAACTAAGAACGGCATTCTTGTTAGTAATTATCTGGTGGGCCCCACAACACTCAACTGTCATTGGATTCTCAATAACAGTAGCTCCAAGAGCCGATAGAAGATCTCCCATTATGTGAGGTGCATCCTGATTATCAAAGGCTATTGTTTTTGGTCTTAAGAGCATGCAACCATAATAAGGGTCGACCTTTAGTCCTTTTAGAGGTGTCTTTACCTTCTCTCTTATTTTTTCTGGACCTATGTCATTGTATAGAACTTCCAAGAAATGTAAAATCTCTATGTTACCCAAGTAATCTTCTTCAGTATCCATGAACATATTGACATTCTTCAGTTTGTCAGGATTGTTCTTATACATCAGGTTTACCTGTTTCAAAACATTGTAGCACATTGAGCATAAGGTCACAAGCTTATTGGTATTTAGTTCACGTCCCATCTCCTGTGCCCTTATCAGAGTTCTTGTTGCAGAGAGATGATCGGCCATAACATCCGATGTCAAATTATAAACAACACCACAGCATGTCCAAGTAGGTAGCTCCTTTAATTCGAATCCCAGTAACTTTGCTACTTCAAGGGCGGCCTCTTCATCCTTCTTACCTGTGGTCTTAAGGGTGCAGCCAGGGTAATATGGGTAATCCATTACCATACCCCCTTCTTTATCGCAGAAACTATTGCCATCTGGGGTATTTCTTCAATTAACTTCTCTATGAAATCTTTTGAGTAGATATTGATGAAATCCTGCCTATTTCTAAGCTTAACGTTTCTTAGGCCCTCCATTATCTTTGCTATATCAACACTTCTCGGACATCTTGCAGAACAGGTAAAACATGCAGCACAGACCCAGAATGTGTTCTGCTCCAAGACATCTAGATCTCCAATTTGTACTAGCCTTATTATTTTATTTGGAGCCATGTCCATACTGTCAACTACTGGACAAGTAGCCGAACATTTACCGCACTGATAGCATTTGAAAATATTTTCTCCGGATATTTCTTCAACGGTCTTTCTAAGTTCCAAACCCTTATCAGAAACGGTAAAGACCACTAAATATCCCTCCCAATCCTTTTTACAAGAGACCTATCTTTATTGTAGATTGATATTTCAATGGGTGAAGTACCTGGCAGGCAGTGCGTGGCACAGGCAAAACATGGGTCATAAGCTCTAAATGCCATTTCAACTTTGTTAAGTATGCCATCATTTACTTTTCCGTTTGTGATCATGCCCTTTGCAGCATCCTTTACTGACATGCATATTGCACCAGCGTTATTTGTAGTTGCAACAATCATATTTGCTCGCTCAATCCTAGCATCTTCAGTTAGTTTATAATGATGAAATAAAGTTCCTCTAGCCGCCTCAACAACGCCCACACCCTCAGTTGGAAGTCCAACTTTATTTCTTAGATCTTGATTTAGAATATTTTTGTCTCTCGATAATTCTAGGACTCTTTCAGAAGCATATAGCAATTCTATTAATCTTGCCCAGTGAAATGCTAGCGTTGAGTTAACGGGCTTTCCGAGTGTCTCAATTAACTCCTTGTATGCCTCATTTGCCAGTGGAGTTGTAAATCCATCAATAACATTGATTCTTCCAAGGGGCCCAACACGATAAATCCCGCTATCTACCCCGCCAATAAGACCTTTCCAACCGATTTCCTTAAGATATGGGAACTTCATATATGTCCATGGCTCAACGTGCTCTTCGATATAATCGGCATATCGGCTGCCATCAAAACAAGCAAACTCCTTGTCCTCTGGACTTTTAACTCTCACCATACCGTCGTAGAAGTTTAATTTGTTATTTTTATCGACAAGCCCCATGTTATATGTTTCAAGAGTATACGGTGCGCTTTTTATAAGAGCAAGATAATCCTTATTTTTTAATACACTGTCCTTAAAGAAATTAAGAGTGAATTCAGAGAATTTTACACAAGATTCTGCCATCGACTCTATTTCGCTTCTTTCTTCTTCGCTAAGCCCTTTTGAAATCCCACCAGGAAGTCCGCATACGGGATGAGTTGGTTTACCTCCAAGGATCCTTGTTATCTTCTGCCCAAAGGCCCTGTGCTTTATGACTTCTTTACCGATCTCAACTCCAACTTTTCCGATAACACCAATAATATTTCGCTCTCCCTTTGGAGCTTCAGGACCAACGACAAAGTCTGGCCCTCCTAAGAAGTAGAAGTGGAGAATATGGTCATAA
>LNGD01000077.1 GCA_001587675.1 Candidatus Methanofastidiosum methylothiophilum | reverse complement strand
TTTCAAAGGAAAAGGCAATTGAAAACTATAATCAGATTAAACAATTTATTAAAGGAACAGTTGCTGAAAACGCTCCTATTATTCCTATTTCTGCCCAGCATAGGGTTAATATCGATTATTTAATCAAAGCTATTGAGGAGGTAATCAAGACACCCATTAGAGACCCAAATAAGCCACCTGTAATGTACATAGCCAGATCTTTTGATACAAACAGGCCCGGAACTGCCCCTGAAGATCTTAAGGGAGGAGTCCTAGGTGGATCTTTAATCCAGGGAAAACTCAAAGTTGGCGATAAAATTGAGATTAGACCTGGATTTGAAAGGGTAGAGCAAAACAAGAAGGTCTTTAAGCCAATAGTAACTTTCATTTCAAGCTTGAATGTTAGCAACGAATCAGTTGAAGAGGCTTTGCCTGGTGGGCTTTTAGGTGTTGGAACTTTTCTAGATCCTGCAGTTACAAAATCAGACACACTTGCAGGAAGTATTTTAGGGTACTCGGACCAATTACCCAAAGTTTGGGATACTTTGTCACTTGAAGTAAATCTTTTGGATAGGGTAGTTGGGACTGAAGAGGAAACCCAAGTTGAGCCAATTCGACCAAAGGAGATGCTCCTTCTAAATGTCGGAACAGCTAAAACAATTGGTACAACAACAAAAGTAGGAAAGACTACTGAGTTAGTTTTAAAATTACCTGTATGTTCATTAGTCGGCGAAAGAGTAGCCATCAGTAGAAGGGTCGGAGCCAGATGGAGACTGATAGGATACGGAATAATAAAGTGAAGGTAATTTTAGATACAAATTTTCTCCTTCTTCCAGGCAGATTTAATCTATGGATTGAATCTATTGAGGATGTTATTGAAAAAAAATGTGAAATATTAATTCCGTCTAATGTTATTTCTGAACTTAAGCGAATTGAGTTAACTGGTTCTGACAAGATATCCAAAGAAATTGCATTAAAGCTTGCTGAAAGATACAAGACTATCGAACTTGATGGTCCAGTTGATAGGTCCATAGTTGAGTATGCAAAAAAGAATAAATGCATTGTAGCAACAAATGACATGAAGTTAAAGTCAGAGCTTAGGGATAAAATGGTCCCCGTTGTTTTTCTTAAAAAAGGGTCAAGGCTTGCTCTTGAAGGTTATATTGATTGAATTTTCTTTAGTATAACCCTCACGTTCTTATTTAAATTTTTTGATGTATCTATTGATATAACTTCCTCTTCAAAATCCTCAAAAATTTCTTTTATCTTTAGATACACACTGAAATCAGCATCACTGTACTTGTCCTTTCTTTTTGTTATCCTTTCCTTTAGAATTGATTCTGGCGTTTCACAATAGACAAAAAATATCTTTTCATTAGTTGCATTGGCTATCTCTTTTGCCCTCTCTCTCAAAGCCCTTGTGTAAAATGTTCCATCAAGAATAACACTTCTTCCGGCACTAAGTAAGTTCTTACCTTGTGAAAAAAGTTCATTATAGATTATCCTCTTATCCTCTTCATTATATATTGGATTTTTGAACATACTTTTTCTTATTTTGTCCGTCGATAAAACAACGGCATCAATTTCTTTTGAGAGGGCATCTGCAATTGTAGTTTTTCCTGAGCCCGGAAGCCCTGTGATTACAATGAGCATAATCTCAAATTATAAGGTAAGTTTTAAATATATTACCCAAAATAGAAGTTGAGGGATAATTTGCCTGATAAATTTACAAAGCCGCCGTTTAAAAAAGTAAGAATCAAAGAGATAGCCCAAGAGAAATATGTAAGCGTAGTTGGTGCTATAATAAAAAAAGATGGGAATGATATTCTTTTGGACGATGGGACAGGGCAAATTGAAGTAGTTTTTAGTGACGATATAAATTTCAAAGAAGGTGACATTGTCAGAGTGTTTGGGGTTTATATCTCAAAATCCCTTAAAGGGGAGTTAATCCAAGACATGTCGACCCTTGATATTAAGCTTTATAGGGAAAGTTTTGATAAAATAAAGAGCATTTATTACTCATAAAATTTATAAATAAAGTGATAAAATATTGCTAATAGATTGTTAGGTGAGATAATGTTTGAAGCCGTTTTGAGTGCAGAAACATGGAAAAAGTGTGTAACTGCAATTGGTAGCTTAGTAGAAGAAGTTCCCTTAAAGATTACTGCTGAAGGAATTGAACTTAGGGCTATGGACCCTTCACACGTCAGCATGATTGATTTCAAAATGAAGAAAGAAGTGTTTGCCGAGTATAAAACTGATAAAGAAGTAACAATAGGTATAGATATCGAAGAGATGTCAAAGTTCATTAATAGGAGTAGAAGTGACGATATCCTTGTTTTAAAACTCGACGAAGAGAAAAATAAAATACTGATGATTCTGAAAGGCACATCAACTAGAAGATTTGGCTGCCAGCTAATTGATGTCACAGAACAAGCTAATCTTAAGATGCCATCATTGAATACAACTTCTAAGATTAGAATGAGTTCACAGGCATTTAGGGAAGGACTAAAAGATGCTAACATTGTCTCAGACCACGTAATGCTAAGGGCAGACGACGCGTTCTATATGAATGCCGAAGGTGATACTGGGGATATTGAAGTTAAACTGGAAAAAGGAGATCCTGACCTTTACGAGATTATTGTATCCGCAGCAGCGTCTTCAACATTTAATCTTAGTTACTTATCTGATATGTCAAAGTCAGTGCCCGGAGAACTCTCAATTGAGATCGGGAACGACATGCCTGTAAAACTTGAATTTGAAATTGAAGGTGCAACAATAGTGTTCATACTTGCCCCAAGAGTTGAAAGATGAGAAAAATATGGGAAAAGATAATGAAAGCCCTATAAATATTTTTAGAAAAGAATGCATAAGAATAGGCGTTTTGGATAATAACGGGGAAGAGAACTATAAGGACGTTTTTTGATAATTCGCTAGAAACTAAGATAAAGAAATTAAAAAGTGACCTCGCCAAAGAGCACTTTGAGCTTTTTACCAGAAAAAGATTTCTGGAGTTAATAGAGAACTCCTTTGAGGGATTTCAACCTAACAATGACTTTGAGCTTAAAATTACTAAATCAATACAGGATTTATTTTCTCAATATAAGAGCAATCTACTAAATATTGAACTAAAAACGGAAGATCAAAGGGAAAAGGTTTTTAAGGAGGTAAAGCTCTCACAAGATGTACCAGAGTTCATAGGGGAAGATATGAGGTCCTATGGACCGTATAAAAAAGGGGAGATAGTTTCAATTCCTCTGAGAAATGCTGAGATACTTATAAGAGAGAAAGTTGCTGAAAGCTAATTGAAGTGATTCTTATGAAAATGCCAAAAAAGATGAATACCTATTGCCCGACCTGTAAGAAACACACATCTCACAAGGTGGAGACTGTAAAGAAGAGAAAAAGAGGAGAACTTAGTGCAGGTCAGAGAAGGTATAGAAGAAAAATTAAAGGTTACAGGGGTTTCCCTAGATCTTCAGTTAACGGTGAGAAAACTGTAAAGAAGCTTGATTTAAGATACAGATGCGAAGTTTGCAAGAAAGCTACTACAAGAAAAGGCTTCAGGATTAAAAAATTAGAGTTTGTGGAGGCATAAAATGAAAAAACTTGTTTCTAAGTTTTTGAGAGTAAAATGCACTGACTGCTCAAGCGAGCAGATTGTATTCAATAGACCAGCAATCACCGTAAAGTGTTTAACATGTGGAAAATCCCTTGTTGAGTCCAAAGGTGGAGTAGGTAAGATCAACGCTGAAATACTAGAAGTATTGGAGTGAACATTTAATGCTTGAAAAGGATTACCCCGAAGAAGGGGACCTTGTCATGTGTTCAGTAAAGGAAGTTTTCCCATATGGGGCCTTCGTTGTTCTGGATGAATATGACAAGGAAGGTATGATTCATATTAAGGAGATATCCTCCAGCTGGGTAAAGAATATTAGGAACCACGTTAGGGAAGGTCAGAAAATAGTTTGTAAGGTACTAAAAGTCGATGAATCAAAAAATCATATAGATCTTTCCCTTAGAAGAGTAACAAGCCAGCAGAAAAAGACAAAGGTCCAGGAGTATAAGAGGGAGAAAAAGGGGGAAAAGCTCCTTGAGTTATTCGCTACAAACATTGGCGAAGACTTTAAGGAAATAATTCATACCGTTGGGGTGCCTTTAGTAAACAAATATGGAGATTTATATACCGCTTTTGAACAGGCTTCGACAAAAGGAAAGGATATTTTATCTAGCGTAATTGATGAGAAATATGTTGACGGCCTTTATGAAGTGATAACTACTAACGTTGAAAATCCTTTAGTTTCTATCACTGGTCACATAACACTTGAATGTTTTTCTGGTGATGGTGTAAATATAATAAAAGATGCTTTAATTAATGCTAGAGAAAAGTTCAAAGATAAAGTAGAGGAAATAGACATAAGGAATGAAGGTTCTCCAAAATATTCTATCCATATTATTGCGGAAGATTACAAATTAGCAGAATCTGTTTTGAGAGAGATTGCAGATATGGCAATTTCATACGTTCAAAATAATGAGGGTAAGGGTTCCTTTAAGAGATCATAAAATGAAGATGAAAATCTGTCCTCAATGTAATAATTATACTCTAAAGGATTTATGTCCAATATGTAAAGTTAATACTGTTAATCCGCATCCACCAAAGTTTTCACCGGAGGATAGGTACGGTAAATACAGGAGAATGATAAAAAAAGAAAGGGGAGAGGTACTATGAAAGAGTCTTATATTGTTGAAGAGATTAAAGATTTGAAATTAAATAATCCAATTTTTATAGAGGGGCTTCCTGGAATTGGACTTGTTGGAAAACTTGCTGCTGATCATCTTATTCAAGAGTTAAAAGCTGTTAAGTTTGCTGATTTATATTCACCAAGATTTCCTCATCAAGCGTTAGTTGAGAAGGATTCAACTATGAGGCTAATGAAAAATGAATTTTACTATTACACAGGTGGAAAGAGGGATTTATTGTTCTTAAGCGGAGATACTCAGCCGCCACCGACAGATGCCTACGGTCACTATGAAATTGCATCTTTGATTCTAGATTTCGTTCAGAAATTTGGTGTCAAAGAAATGTTTACCCTTGGAGGTTATTCAACAGGAGGATACCCGGTAAAGGAACCAAAGGTCTTGGGTGCAGCATCTGACGTAGAAACAGTAGAAAAATACAAAGACAAGAATATAGTTTTTAGGGAAGACCCAGGATCAGCAATAGTCGGAGCATCCGGACTTATAATTGCAATGGGTAAACTTAGGGATATGAGAGGGCTTTGCCTATTGGGAGAATCTCCAGGTTACATAATTGATGCAAAGGCCTCAAAGGCAGTCCTACAAGTTCTTGTGGACATATTGGAACTCGAAGTAAACATGGAAGAGCTAGACAAGAGAGCAGAAGAAACTGAAAAGGCGCTCTCAAAGATACAGGAAATGCAGAAGAACATGACGGAGTACCAGACATTATCTCCAGGAACTGAAGAAACTGGTTATATTAGATAGTATTTATCAATTTTTTTCTATTATTTAACATTTTTATCCTGCTTACTAGAGAGATAGCGCTAGCCAGAATAATAACTATACTATTTTCAAAGATATATATTTCCCTAAAGATTAAAATGGCAGTAATCATTACAAATAGAAAAATCCCATAATATTTTCCAACTGGATTATAAATAGGTCAACATAAACAATAAAAAGATATTTTTCTAGATAAATAATATGGCCATGAAAGAACGGATAAATGAAAACTTCCTTAACAAAAATAGACTTGGATCCTTAATCGACGGAGTTTTTGCAACTTGCATGACAATTCTGGTCTTAACTATAGACTTTCCCCCAGGGCTTGATATCAAAGATGATATTGTTATTGCAAATGCTGTCATGAAGATGATCCCCCAGATACTTATATACTTTACAGCATTTGGGCTCTTGAGCTTATTTTGGTATTTACATCATAGCAGATTTGAATGCATAAAGAGGATAGATAAACAGTTCATAATAATAAATGTAATATGGTTAATGTTCATTGCTTTAATCCCTTTTTCAACTTCTTTAAGTGGAGACTACCCTTATCTACACACAGCTGTTTTTGTTTTTCATATTAACTTTTTCATACTTTCTGCATTTCTGTTTCTGCTGTGGTTTTATGCAGTGAAGAATAATCTGATTGATGAAAAAATAGATAAAAAGATGATTTTAGCAAATAGAGATATAAAAATTTCAATGATTGTAGTTTGTCTATTGGCTCTAGCCTTTTCTTTTATTTCCCCGCCGCTAAGTATTCTTGTTTATTTCTTGATAATTCCGGGGACGCAAATAATAAAATTCTTCAATAAACCTTAATAAGGTCGCTGCATCAAGCGTGAAATTATCTTTTCATAAATATCTGGATAATTCTTATCTTCTCCTCCGTCTAAAGAGGGATTATCATTTACCTCAATTACGTAAAGGTTCCCGTTATTTTCTTTGATATCGATTCCGTAAAGACCGCTCCCTATGGCTTTACCGGCCTTTATACCAAGATCAATTATCTCCTTTGGCACTAATTCTTTAGGAACACTTTCAACATCACAGTAAACTAAATGACCGTTTACAGATGCCTGTATCTTAAAGGTTTCATTTGGGATTATGTATTTACAGGCATACAAAAACTCTCCATTCAAAATTCCTATTCTCCAGTCAAATCTGCTGTTGATGAATTCTTGAACAACAACCCAGTCAGAGAGTTTGATAAATCTTCTTGATACCTTTATGAATTCTTCCTTTGTATAGACCCTTTCTACCCTGGCTGAGAATGAAGTAGAGGGTTCTTTGAGAATCATTGGGGGATTAAACATTTTGAATATTTCTTCAAGATTTTCTAAAGTTACCTCTCCCTTCTTAATGAAAATTGTTTTGGGCATTGGAACATCATGTTTCATAAGATGGAGGTACATGTTTATTTTATCTGAGCAAATCCTAATTGAATCGGGATCGTCTATTACTGGTATTCCATTTAATTCAGCAATCCTTGCTGCAACATAACTAATATTCATTGAGTCAGTTCTAGATCTAATAAAAAGACCATCTAGGCCCGCTATTTTTTTAATTTCAGTGGGGAAAATAAAATAGACTTCGTGCCCTAGATTTTCTGCCTCTTCCCTAAACTTTATTAGAGATATAGTTCAGTTTCAGGACATAATAATGGATATCCTTTTTCTTTATACACCTGCATGATATCGTTTTCAAGTCCGCAGGCAAGCTTGTGCAGTATATTCTGTGCTTCCATTATTTTTTCAGTGCATAACTCATGCCATCTTTCGGATGACACATTATCCACAATACATTTGAAGAGATCAAGTTCCTTTGGTGTGACACATGAATGGACATTTAGGCAAGAGCACTGCTGCTCAGCTAAAAGATCAAGCATTTCTCTCAGCTTATTGCCAGTTAGCACATGGCAGAAATTATGACATAAGGGAGATACCTTTTCGTCTATGAAGTGCACCTCTGCAAGAAAGAGGAAACGCTCACATTCGTATATCCAGTCACGTATCTCATATAATTGATACATATTAGTAAGTAATTGCTACACTATAGAGTATAAAAATTTTATGGTTT
>LNGD01000076.1 GCA_001587675.1 Candidatus Methanofastidiosum methylothiophilum | reverse complement strand
ATATCATTGGGAAAGGGGTCATCTGGACATGGGCGTGCATGTATGGGCTCATGTTCCTGTTCTTCCTCGCATACGGGATCAGGTATCTCACGCTCAAGTGGGACCGAATCAAGGCAAAATGAAATCGTGAAACGCATGCGGTACTCTCTTTCCTTGCGCGATTCCGCGTTTCTCTGTATACTGATTGTAGTGAGCCAAAGCGCCGCGGATGCGCCTTTGAAAAGGGGCATCCTATCGGTTTAACCTCATATATCGGTTACCCGCATCAGAAACAATACAGTTGGCGCACTGAAAACCATCTATATAAGGAAAGGAAATGGCCAAGAAAAATTTAGTTACGATCGACGGGAACTCGGCGGCCGCCTATGTGGCCCACGCCACAAACGAGGTGATCGCCATCTATCCCATCACCCCTTCTTCCAATATGGGGGAAATAGCTGACGCGTTTTCAGCGAAGGGGAAAAAGAACATCTGGGGCACGGTTCCCCAGGTTGTCGAACTGCAATCCGAGGGGGGGGCGTCCGGCGCCGTCCACGGGGCGCTTACGACCGGAGCATTGACGACGACGTTCACCGCATCCCAAGGACTGCTCCTGATGATCCCGAACATGTTCAAGATCGCCGGCGAGCTGACGTCAACCGTTTTCCACATCGCGGCCAGAGCCATCGCGACCCACGCCCTATCGATCTTCGGTGACCACTCCGATGTCATGGCGGCACGGTCCACCGGTTTCGCACTCCTGTCGTCGAACTCGGTCCAGGAGGTCATGGATTTCGCGCTGATCGCCCAGGGGGCAACCCTTAAAGCGCGCGTCCCGTTCCTCCACTTCTTCGACGGTTTCCGGGTTTCGCACGAGGAGAACAAGGTCGAGGAACTCGATTTCGACACCATGAGAAAATTTCTGGACCAGACTCTCATTCACGAACATAGGAACCGAGGACTCAGCCCGGAAAGACCTGTAATCAGGGGAACGAGCCAGAATCCCGACGTGTTCTTCGCCGGAAAGGAAACGGTGAATACATTCTACGCGGCGACCCCCGCTATCGTCCAGGAGATGATGGACAGATTCGCCTCCCTCACCGGCAGGACCTACCACCTCTTCGACTATGCCGGGGCAAAAGACGCCGAACGGGTCGTGGTCATCATGGGAAGCGGCGCCGAGACTATGGAAGAGACGGCCTCCTTTCTTGCCGCCAAGGGAGAAAGGGTCGGCGTCCTCAAGGTGCGCCTGTACCGTCCCTTCGACGGCGCAGCGATGGTGAAGGCGCTGCCGAAGACAGTCAAATCGATCGCCGTTCTGGATCGGACCAAGGAACCTGGCGCGCTCGGTGAACCGATGTACCAGGACGTATGCACCGCGTTGACGGAAGCCTTCGCCTCCGGAACCGCTCCGTTCGCGGCGATGCCGCGCGTGCTCGGCGGCCGCTATGGGCTGGGCTCGGCGGAATTCACACCGGCCATGTGCAAGGCTGTCCTCGACAATCTTTCCGCGTCAAAACCGAAAAACCACTTCACCGTAGGTATCCAGGACGATCTTTCCGGAACCAGCATACCCTTCGATTCATCCTTCGGCATCGAACGTCCCGATACCACCAGGGCTCTCTTCTTCGGCCTCGGTTCCGACGGAACGGTGGGTGCCAATAAAAACTCGGTGAAAATCATCGGCGAAGCCACCGACAACTACGCCCAGGGCTACTACTACTACGACTCCAAGAAAGCCGGCACCGTAACCGTTTCCCACCTCCGCTTTGGGAAGAGCCCAATCAGAAGCCCATACCTGGTCGAGAGGGCAAACTTCGTCGCGTGCCACAAGTTCAGCTTCCTGGAGAAGGTGGACATGCTGGGTAAAGCGGAGGAAGGAGCCGTGTTCCTCCTCGCCTCCCCCTTCGACAAGGACTCGGTATGGGAGAACATCCCCGTCGAGGTCCAGCGGCAGATCATCGACAAGAAGATCAAGTTCTACTGCATCGACGCGCTGAAAATCGCCGATGAAATCGGCCTGGGCAACAGGATCAACATCATTATGCAAACCGCTTTCTTTCTTATCTCCGGCGTTCTCCCGGAGAAGCAGGCGATCGAATTGATCGAGAAATCGATCCACGATACCTACGGCAAGAAGGGCGGAGACATTGTCGACATGAATCTCAAAGCCGTCCGTGCCGCCAAGGACAAGATCCAGATGGTGGACTATCCGAAACAGACCAAAGGCAATCTGCACATGACCGCTCCCGTGCCTGCGGAGGCACCGAAATTCGTGCGGGAGGTCCTTGGGGAGATCATTGCCAACCGGGGCGAGAAGATACCGGTTTCCAAACTGCCCAACGACGGAACCTATCCTTCGGGCACGACGAAATGGGAGCGGCGCAACATAGCGGAAAACATCCCCGTCTGGGATCCGGAGACCTGCATCCAATGCGGCGACTGCTCCGCTGTCTGCCCGCACGCGGTCATCAGGATGAAGATCTACGAGCCAGCCCTCCTCGCCAACGCGCCGAAGACCTTCAAGAGCACGGGCGCGAAGGGTAAGGAGTTCGAGGGTAAGGTGTGCACCATCCAGATCGCCCCGGAAGACTGCACGGGCTGCGGCGCATGCGTCAACATCTGCCCCGCGTATAAGAAGGTGAACGGAGAGAAAACCGACCGTAAAGCGATCAATCTGGAACCCCAGCCGCCCCTTCGGGAGCAGGAAAAGGAGAACTGGAAGTTCTTCCTCGGTCTTCCCAATACCGATCCATCCCTCATCAAACGAAACACCCTCAAGGGAGCCCAGCTGCTCCAGCCCCTCTTCGAGTTCTCGGGCGCGTGCGCCGGCTGCGGAGAAACCCCGTATGTCAAGCTCATGTCCCAGCTCTTCGGAGACCGCGCCGTGATCGCCAACGCCACAGGCTGTTCGTCGATCTACGGCGGGAACCTCCCAACCACCCCCTATTCGACTCGTCCGGACGGCAGAGGGCCCGCGTGGTCCAACTCCCTCTTCGAGGACGCGGCGGAATTCGGTTTCGGGATGCGTCTCACCGCCGATAAGCTCGGCGAGTACGCAAGGGAGCTGACGGAAAGGCTTCTAGCTGCGGGCGATTCCGGAGTGAAGAAGGAGCTTCTCGAGAAGGTGAAGGCCAACCCGCAGAACGAGCAGGCGGAGATCGAGAACCAGCGTGAATGGGTCGGCGAACTCAAGAAACAGTGCGCGTCCTCGAGATCCGCGGATGCGAGGGAGCTGGCCTCCGTAGCCGACTACCTGATCAGGCGCTCCGTATGGATCTTCGGAGGCGACGGCTGGGCCTACGACATCGGATACGGCGGCTTGGACCATGTCCTGGCTTCAGGGAGGAACGTCAATGTCCTCGTGCTCGACACCGAGGTCTACTCGAACACCGGCGGGCAGATGTCCAAGGCGACGCCCATCGGGGCGATAGCCAAGTTCGCCGCCTCCGGCAAGGCCATCGCCAAGAAAGACCTGGGAATGATGGCCATGAGCTACGGGTACGTGTACGTGGCCAAAGTGGCCATGGGCTACAACAGACAGCAGACCCTCAAGGCCTTCCTGGAAGCCGAGGCATACGACGGACCCTCGATCATCATCGCATACAGCCACTGCATCAACCAGGGCATCAACATGACCAAGGGCATGGACCAGCAGAAGATGGCGGTCAACTCAGGCGCCTGGCCCCTCTACCGATACAATCCTACCCTTAAGGCCGAGGGAAAGAACCCATTTGTCCTCGACTCCAAGGAACCTTCGATCGATGTGGCGGACTACATGTACAACGAGATCAGGTACCGCTCCCTGAAGCAGCAGAATCCGGAACGAGCCGCCGTGCTACTGGAGAACATGAGGTCCTTCGTGAAGAATCAGTGGGCCGCGTACAAGTATTTGGCCGACAGGCCTTTCTAAGGTATAACGTAAGCGTATTACCGACCCGCGGCTTCGGGAAATCCGGAACCGCGGGTTTTTTATCTTGCGGCTTTCGGAGTGACAAGCCGGAGAAAGGCCTCCTTCCGCCCGTCAAATTCCAGGTTAGCTCCCATCTGCGCCGCAAGGGATGTTTTCAGGAGCATTCCAAGGGCTTCGCTCTTCCATGGCGAAAAGTCCTTTGGGAACTGTTTCCCGTCGTTGCAGAAATCCAGAGAAAAATCCCGTTCCGTGGTCTTTGCGGATATCATTATGGTACCGGCCTTTCCTTCCGCAAATACATGCTGGAGGAAGTTCGAAATCGACCTCCCTGGACATGCTTTTCTGAAGATTGAGAAAGCTTGTTATCATCTGGAGTTTGTTTTTCACACGGCGATAGAGTTCCCTGATGAGAACCTCCTTCTCCCGCAACGATTCCTCAATCGTTCGAAGCATCTACACCCTTTCCGTCACTTCATGGATGATGAAAACCTGGTACGCGTGGCCTTCTTCGGTAAAAAAGTCATTGGTAACCGTATTGGTCTGCAATATCGATGAGTATACCGTCAGGGTGGGTCGCGAGAATAATGCCGTCTTCAATCTGATCAAGAAGCGCCTTGAACCGTTTCAATCCCGGAAAGGAATTTTACCTGATGGAGGAGGTCCCCAAACCAATAAGCGATGTATATATCGGATCATTATCATCAGGCAAAGGTGTCTTTATAGAGCCTCCTCAGATCATTCCTTGAACGCTTTCACGGATTCGTCAGGAGGCAGGGGTCTTAAAGCGCCCGTTCGGGAAAGGGCGCTATCTCCTTTTCATCAAGCCGGGGGGACCTGCTCCTTTCGATAACCGCTCTTGATTCGATCCTTTCCATGTCCGATTACGGATGAAAACGGATCCTTCCGTATAATAGCGAGATCAGCCTTCTCCAGAAGAGACACATACCGTGCCCCGGCTTCCATGCTCGCCCTGGCCAACCTGCTTCTTGCCAGAAGGTTTTCCGGATCCGCAAGAACAAGTCTCAAAATACTTGACTATAAGCCTCACCGCTTCAACCGCGTGAGTATTTGTAGGGGGGGGAGGTGGCGGTGGATACATACGTCTCGAACGAATGGGTGAGGGCTTCCAGGATGGTGGCTGAGGAAAGAGGGAGGTCCATTGTCATTGCGGTCTCCGAATCAATAGGGGAGATATCCGGAAGCAGGGTTTCCCCTATAAACACGACCTTGTTCCTCCGTTTTGTATCGGTCAGTATGGCGAACTACGAAACAGTGCGGGATCTCCTCCTCCGAGCGGCAGGCCGAACTCACCGCGGAGATGGAACGGGAAAATGGATTCGCCCTGAAACATACCTTTGAATCCCACTGCCTCGAGCTCGACCTTCCCGGACCGAACGCTCCGATGGGCGGTTTTTCAGATGGTGTGGTCAAGAAAGCGGCCATTGCCAGGGCCCGCTCCACAGGGGGAGACAACCTCCTGCTCCTCGACGAGCCCACCAATCACCTCGACATCGGCGCGACTGTATGGCTCGAACGGAAGCTGAAGCACGGCGCTGCCGGATTCATCCTCGTCACGCATGACAGACGCTTTCTAGACGCGGTTTGTACGTCCATCATGGAGCTTTTTGATGGAAGAATCCTGAAGTATCCGGGAACCTGCGCAGATTATCTGTCCCGCAGGGCAGACAGGGAGGACGCAGCGCAGAGCTCGGGAAACAGACGGAATTCCGCGCTCCGCAGAGAGCTGGAATGGCTCAAGCGGGGGCCCAAGACGCGAACCGGAAAGGACAAGCGAAGAAAGACTCGGATCGTGGAACTCCTAGACCCCAAGAGGAAGGAGACCGCGGGAGAGAGCCCCCGGACTCGGGATCCATCCACCGAAGCGAAACCGTTGTCATGGCCTTTTTCGATCAGACCGGCGGCCTTATCGATGGATCCGTGAAGGTCCTGAATTTCATTCGCGAGGCCGATGAGCGCATCCGGCTGTATGACGGTACTGTCCTTGGGGCTGAGCGATTTTTGGAGCGCTTCCTGTTCCCGCGTACGATGTTCTCCACTCCCCTCTCCAGCCTCTCGGGCGGGGAGTTCCACAGGCTCCATCTGATCCGCCTGCTCGCCACAGCCCCAATTGTCTCCTCCTCGACGAACCGACAAGCGATCTCGACATCGACACCATCCGCGCGCTGGAATCCTATCTCCTCGATTTCAGCGGCTGCGTCCTCATGGTTTCGCATGACAGGGCGTTGCTCGAAACGTCACCGATCGGCTCATCGTGTTCGACCGGAAGGGGAGAATCCGGGATTACACCGGACCTGCGGATACTTATGACGAAACGGAGGTATGTGAAGAGGCGGCGAACGAGAATGGAGGCGGATAACTCACGGCCTCGGGAAAAGAGCGCGCCGCCCGAGAAGCGAACCGCCTGGGAACACAGGAAAACCCTGGAAGCGAAACTGCAGCGATGGGGGGAGATCGGCGAAAGGACATGAGGGTGATTCCGGATCGAAGACACTCAACGTACCCTCGCATACGTTCTATCCGTGTATTGGGGGCGGATCATCTTTCTCGTCGTCCCGAAACTCATCCGCCGTAATCCACAGCCAGCGCTGGATCGAAGGCATCGAACCCAGAATATCTCACAGGATGATTTGAACCGATTCACCGCGGATTTCGCGGTGAACTATCCGAGGCGGCTCCAAGGAGAAATCCTTCACGCCATCGTCCCCTCAACGACCCTTAGCGAGATACATGCGTCAAACATGAACAGCGAAAAACTATTCCACGCTTCTTGGTGGACTTGTATCCCGGAAAGGGATACATGCTCCTTTCGTATACGGAACTTCGAGTATTACGATGCGAATCGCCTGCTCTTCCCCAGAATCGACGCAATTTTCGCCAGAAGCGAGGAAGAGGAGTATGTCCGGCTCATCGTCGATCTACGGAAAACTCTGGAGTCGATCCATATTGAGAGGCCCACACCTCCTCTGGGACCTCCTCGACAAGCCGTTCCAACACTTTCCATCGGGAACATGCGGATATCCAGGGTTGAATGCCACACAGGTGTACC
Source organism: Candidatus Methanofastidiosum methylothiophilum (assembly GCA_001587675.1). Taxonomy (GTDB): domain Archaea; phylum Methanobacteriota_B; class Thermococci; order Methanofastidiosales; family Methanofastidiosaceae; genus Methanofastidiosum. Next base: position 948 of record LNGD01000076.1, on the reverse strand, counting down.
CGCTGTTGCAGGACAGCGGAAGGGGAGTCATAATAGGAACCGATATCGGAGGAGAAGCACTCTGCACCGAGTACGAAGAGCTGGAAAAACTACCGAACACAGGAATAGAGCTGGTCGCCGCAGCAGCGACAGCCGCGGTAGCCGTCAGAGCCAATCGGGCCGTTCGGGGGTCCATCCCGACATCGAAGTTTGGCGCAGTATCGAGGATCTGTTTCGAAAGCGCGACCTCATACTGGAAACAGCCGCCGTCGTTCTAGCGGAATCGGCGCATCCGTGAAAGCCCGTTTATAGGGATGCTGATTCCGGGGAGGTTATTCATGCAGGAATTCACCAAACGAGTGGTTTCCCTCATACGAGCCATTCCCGCTGGCAAGGTCTGCTCGTATGGCGGAATCGCCGCGGCCGTGGGAAGCCCCCATTCAGCGCGCCAGGTGGCCCGCATCCTCCATTCGATGAGCGAAACCATGGAACTGCCTTGGCACCGGATCGTCGGCGGAGCGGGGCGGATCTCCCTGAAGCCCGGTTACGGATTCGAGATCCAGCGCGGGCTTCTGCTCCGTGAAGGAGTAAAAGTATCGGAGAACGGGGAGATCGACCTGGAGGAGTACGGGTACATTCCACGCGAGGAGCCGGCCGACGAGTGAGGACCGGGATCGAAAGAGGTATATGCCATGAAAACGCCTGATTTCAAAGGATTTGGGCGAAACGCCCGGACCTTCTTTTCGGAAATAGCCGTGCATAACGACAGGAGATGGTTCCAGGAAAACCGGAACCGATATGAAAAGTGCGTACTTGATCCTGCCGCCGCGTTCGTTTCAGCGCTCGGACCACGGCTCGAGGAGATCTTCCCCGACATCAGGTACGGAACCCAACGGAACGGATCCGGATCGATCATGCGAATCTATCGGGACCTCCGCTTCAGCCCGGATAAACGCCCGTACAAGGACA
>LNGD01000075.1 GCA_001587675.1 Candidatus Methanofastidiosum methylothiophilum | reverse complement strand
TGCTGAACACTTACCATAATTTTTCTGACATGTAACTTATCAGATGGACATTGAACAACATGCCTGTAAAAAACAGGCCCTATTATAACGCGTCACGCGTCACGCGTTACGCGTCACGCAAAAAAAGACTGGTGAATAAATATGTGTATGGAACAGTTTAAGGAAGATAAGATAAAAACTCTAGAGAAAATTAAAGCAGACTGTGACGTCTTAATAGAAGAAGTAAACAGGACTTTAAAATTATAAAATAATTATTTAAATTAAATATTAAATTTTTGTTAATATTTGTTCTAGTAATTCTTTTGCTTTTTTAAGATCGTTTAATGCTTTGATGATATTGCCTGTTTTATTTGCACTCTGAATATACTGCTCTACTTGGTTCCACATATTTTTTACATTTGGGGATACAATGCATCCTTCACTAGAAATTCCGTTTTGTTTACATCCTTCAGGAAGCTTATTTAATATCTGTGTCTGTAGGTTATTAACTGTTTTTAATCTATTGTTGTAAGATAACTTTAATTCTACGTGTATAGGCAATTTAGAATTATTTAGGACTATTACAGTAACAGTTGCTGTCGGTAAAGTTGGAACATCGTTTGGCATTCCTCCGTACTCTATCAAGTACCCTTCAATAAATTCATAATCCTCAACAAGATCATTCCAATATCCTGTGGGATAAAACTCACCAAAAAACTCAACTCCACCAGAATTATTTGGTTCTCCGTTGTTCCAATTTGAGTATTTTAATTTGGTTACGTTCGGATACAGTCCTTGGCTAAAGATTTGACCTGCTTCGGGACCTGTAGCCCAGTACCATTTATGATCTAAGGATTGATCATCAATAGCACCTATCCATGCTGAAGTGTCTTCAGGCACTAATTTATTGTCTACAAGGAAATTATTTTCTTTTTCAGAAGTTATCGTTATCAGATACCCTTTCAATCCATAGAAAGTTCTAGCTGATGCTGCAACATTTGCCTCCCCCCAAGTTATAGTGCTTGAAACATATTCATAATAGTGGCCAGTATCAATACAAAATAACCCCAGGTCTTTGTCTGTTGTAGCGGAATATGTAAATGTGTCTATTCCAAACCAATTTGGATCTGGTGTGTACCTTATCTTACCATTCTCAATTACAGCCGTACCATGTTTTGGTGAACTAATTGGCCCAATATGACTAAGACCTAAGTCATTAGCCAATACATCTATCAAAACGGTACCATCTTTATCACATATTGCCGAATCATCTCCAGCACCGCCGGATGCCCGAACTGAAGAAACTAAAAAAATAGGCATTATTAAACTAATAATTATGAGCAAATTTATTATTTTTCTCTTTGATAACATATTATTACCTCGTTACTATAAATTATATACAATATAATATTACAATAATATATAAATTTATTGGAAATATTAGTAATCAATAATGGTAATTAATAACTAAAAATAGTATACTACCTAACATCATAGTAAGAAAAATAGAAAATACTAAAATTATAGATTTATTTCTAAAAAATCTTCTGCAACTATAGCATTCTCACAGTATTTTTTTGATTCTTCTTCAACTTCTTTTGTTTCGTATCGCTGACTTATATGAGTCAAAACTATTTTCTTAGCAGATAATACCATCCCTGTTTCACAAGCTTCTTTTACCGTTGAGTGATATGTTTCTTTTTTATCCTCAGGAGAGATAAATGTCGAATCATGAATTAAAACATCACAATGATATGCTTCTTCAGGGAAGATTTCAATTTTCTCTGTGTCCCCTGTGTACACAATTTTCTTACCTTTTTTCAATTTTCCTGTGACTTCATCAATCGATATCTCCTTGCCGTTGACTTCAATTTTCCCATTTTTTTCTAGAATGGAAAACATCTCTCTTTTTATCCCAAGTTCGTCACAAAGTTTTTTGTTAAATTTTCCCCTAGAATCATTTACTCCAAATACATACCCTACTGCCGGCACTCCATGAGACACTGGAAAAGGTTTAATCCAGTAACCGTCAAACTCTATTTTTTCATCGAATACCTCGATAATATGAATCTCAAAATCAGCTGAGAAATAGGGTATAGAGAATAGAGTTTTCATGTATTCGAGAGTGTCCTTTGGGACAAATATCTGAAGTAACTGGGTTCTGCCATTTAGTTTCATTGATTGTATCAAGCCAATTATTCCGACTATATGATCTGCGTGAAGATGTGTGATAAAAATTTTAGAAATCTTCATAGGCGATACTTTTTTTATCATCTGCCTTTGTGTTCCTTCACCACAGTCAAAAAGCATGAACTCGCCATTATTGTACTGAAGTGCAACTGAAGAAGGATTTCTCTCCGAAGTTGGTTTTGAAGCAGAAGTCCCCAAGAAAATTATCTTCATAACTATAAGAAAAAAATAGAAGTTTAAATTATTTGTTATAGAATATCCATTTGAAGCTCCCCTGCTTCAGAAGAATTAGTTACCAAAAGAAGGTACCATTCACCACTTTCGGGAACGGTATAAGTCTGAGTGTAATCTACGCCTACTTTCGAAGGTAATTGTATTCCACCGATGCTTAAATCATAAGTAAAATAACTTGAATTTTTAAATTTATTAAAACTATTTTTATCCATAAAATAAATAGATACGTCACCTTTTGTTACTAGGTATTTGAAACTTAAATTTTGGCCTTTTGAAACTGTAAAGGATATGTAATCATGTTTTTTGTAGGAATAAACGTTTAATGTAACGCTTCTTCTATACTCTAAAGTTGACCCTGTAGATGAAGGCAAAGATATATCCTTAGACATTAACTTTGTGCTTAGGGTATAATCATTCTCATTAAGCCCTAGAATATTATTGCAATCTTTGATTCTCTCATTAGCTGTGTATGCAAGATAATTGTTACCTGCCTTGATGGCTTCGTTATGAGAATATATAAAAAAATCTTTAGCCTTTAGGAATTCCCCTACACGCATAAAACTTGCGCCAGAACTGTAAAAATCCTGGGCAACTTGGTTTTTCTGTTGGTTATTGAATGATGAAACAGCGAGTAGATTAGAAAATATCATTATTGAAATTACTAGAAGCACAAAGATAATTTTTTTCATGAAATCTATTAGTTAACGAGATTATTTAAATATATCTCATTTTTTCGTTTTTAAGAGGATACATCCAGTCCATACTATTTTGTCTGGATAAAAAGTGTTATCTAATCCAAAATTATTCAAAAGTTTTTGGACATCTACACCAAGTGACTCAAGCGATGGTCTTGCTTTGTGGGGGTGTTTGCATGGCTCATTATTTACCGCTTTACATTCAATGCAAAAAGAACAGCTCCCTCCAACAAGCCCCCATACATCTTCCCTTTGAAAAGATTTCTCTAATTCTAATATTTTCTTATGAAAGTCAATTTTAGACCTTTTAACCTGCTTCTTATCGCCTATTACATCTACGTCTACAGAGTATCTTACAAGAAAAGCCTTATCATAATGGCTAAGTTTTTTTCTAATTTCTTCTATTGATCCGATTAAAGGTGGACACATGTGATGTTTCCCATAATTTCCACAGATATTCTCATAACAGTATTTTCTTATTCTTTCTTCTGAATTTATAATGGAAGGATCAAATTCTATCAAATCCATTAAGCCAAGATTATCCGTTAATTCTCTTAGTTTGTGAACATGATTTAAATCTGCCACATACTCGATATCAAAGTAAATCTTTTAAGATTAAAGGTTAGTTCTCGATTATGTTCTCATTTACAGTTAAGGGACATCCAGAAATTACTGGTGAGCACAGAAGTACGCTTGAATTTACCAAAGAAGACCATATTTTCGGAAATGGAGATTGTATATTGGGTATCTGCTCAGACCACAATATCGCTGATCTTACAAAATTGTCGGGAAGATTGATATTTGTAATGAAAATAGATGGCTTGGAAGATTCTTTTGAAGCAACTGTCCCTAAGAATCACAAGATAACAGATGAGAAGGAACTAGTGATAAGAACATCTACATTTATTTCTAATAGGACATATGCTGTTGCATCAACTAAAGCATCATTGGACATTGATAGAGCTATAATAGAAGCATTGAAAAAAGGCAAGTCAATGGAAATTCTTGTCTATGAAAAGTCAAAGTCAATGCAGTAGATGTCAGTATTTGGGGAATAACTTTTTACAACTCGCTCAGATAGGAATTCAATCTCTTTACCATATTTATTAGATTCTTCAATTATCCTTTCTTTTACTTTTTTAATATTTTCAGAAACGCAGTAAAAGTGAACAATTCCCCTGTCAAAAGTAGAAAAAACGTCTGGCAAGAATTCAAATGAGGAGTGTGGAAGATTCATTATTATTCTATCAGGAGGCTCTAATTTCTTTATTTCTTCTCTTGAGTCACCGTGTATAGGAATTATATTATACGTCTTATTTAGTGCAATGTTCTTTTTGAGATAATAGATGGCCGTTTCATTTATGTCAATTGCATATATTTTTTTTGGGTCTGATTTTTTAGAGATCATGAGCGAAAATGGCCCAACTCCGCAGAACATATCTAGTATGATATCGTCTTTTCTAACAAGAGAAGCTATCCTTTTTCTTTCTTCAGAAAGCCTTGGTGAAAAATAGACTTTGGAAACGTCCAGAAGAATCCTAACTCCAAATTCCCTATAGACTGTTTCAGTTATATGTTCGCCAGCAATAAGCTCAAGCTTAGGTACTCTATACTCCCCTTCAATGCTATCTTTTCTAAACACTGCTTTTATGAAGGGATTAAGTTGAAGTAATGCCTCACCTATTATCTTACTGTAAGGAATAAGCTCATCACTTAGCTGGATTAAAGCGATATTACCTATTGCATCAAAAGCTCTAAGTTTTAGAAGAAGTGATGAAGGAATTTTCTCAGATAGTATTTCCCTTAAGGAACTTTTTCTTTTGTCTAAGGGTAAGAATTCATAATCAATAATATCATAGCCACTAACTTCTTCTTTGAGGGGGATGAGAATATAATCTTTTTCATATGCAATCTTATAGTTAATATCCATAATCCCCATTTCTAAAAGAATCTTTCTGTATTTTTCCGCTTCAAGCCTAGGAACTCTTGCACCAATCATGACAATCTAACATTTAGGAGATTTCTGTACCTTTATGTTTTCCCTCTATGACTTCCTTAATGTTTTTTATTTCATCTTTTCCGACTACGATTGTTTTGATTTTTGCCCTCTTCAAGATCTTTGCCGCTAATGGATCTATAACTGCGTTAACACCGGCTTCGGCTCTTGTGTCTTGAACTATCTCAAGAAGCTTTTCGTGGCTTATTTTAGCCAGTTTTTTTGCATCTGAAAACTTCTTTGGGTCTTTATCATATACGCCATCAACATTTGTAAATCTAAGAAAGAGATCAGCCCCAACAAATTCAGCGAGCATTGATGATACGGCATCCGTTGTATGGCCAGGATGTGTTCCGCCCAGTAGAGGTATTCTCCCGATCTGAAGAGTTGTAAGTGCATGCTTAAAATTTCTAGATATTTCAGCCGGAGCTTTATCCCCAAGCCCAGCCATAAACAAAGAAGCATTTAGACATGCCGCTTCCATCCCAATAAAATCAAGAAAAGTATCATCCTTCCCTAAATATTTCAATGCACCTATATATTCTCTAGCAATTGCACCGCCACCAACAACAATCAAAAATTCATGATTCTTTGAAAGAGATACAATCTGCTTTGAAACATTTTTTACAATATCAACATCAATTTTATTTGGAAAAACAATTGATCCGCCAATCTTTAATACAATCCTCATGAATTAAACCTCAACTGTTATTGTTATAAGTTCCCCATCTTTCTTCTTAAGAGTGTTCTTTAGATTTATAGGGGAAATAATCTCTACAACATTAGGGGGATGATGGGTTCTTAATGGAATTATGACGGCACCTTCAATCTTCCCATCGATTAGTGCTTTGTAGCATCTAACGTTTCCAAATGATCGCCCTTCAGAAACTCCTGATTGGACGATCAAAGAGGGGTACCTATCAAGAAATTTTCTAAGTTTGATGTCAGTTTCATCGGTCAAACGAATATTAAGTGTACCAGGATAAGGTGCAAATCCAAGACTTTCCTCAAATTGTTTTTTATAAAAAGGTCTTGAAACATAGTATTTTCCTTCACCGATTCCAGATTCAATAGTTCCTTCTATCGTGAGTTCATCATTCTTTTTGTTAAATAGTTCACAAAGATCTATGAAAAAAGTCTTTAGGTAATTTTTTCCCTGTTCCGTTAACGTAATTGTCTGTCCTCCCTTAACAAATGTTCTTTCTATTGCACCGTAAGATTCAAGCTCTTTTAACCACCTAGCGGCAGTCTGTTGAGAAACTTCAAGTTCTTTTCCCAAGTCCTTTGAAGAAATAAAAACAGACCCTTTGACCTTACCTTTTTTAGCTATTGTTAAAAGAGGTAAAAGGTGGCTGTCTTTCATATATTAGAGATTATTTTAATAAATTTAAAAGGTTATTGGGATTTTAAGCAAAGTTCATCAAAGACCTCAATAGCTCTGGTACACCAAATCCCATCTTTGCAGACCCTTCTATTATTGGAAATCCTTTTAGCTCTTTTCTTATAGAATCTGAAACGCCTATGTCAGTCTTGTTAATGAAAATTATGCAAGGGATATTTTTTGTTCGAAATTCCTTTAAAAGATCAATATCCATCTTGTTTAAGTTACTTGTTGCGTCAATAACCATTAGTCCTATGTCTGCACCTTTTGATAGAATATCCCTCATGAAATCGAATCTTTCTTGCCCCGGTGTTCCATAAAAATGAATCTTTTTTCCTGCGACTACTGTCCTACCGTAGTCCATAGAAACGGTCGTGTTATTCTTATCGATGTTAATTGCATCATGTTCTATCGCTTTTATTAGGGTACTTTTACCGACGTTCTCCTTTCCAAATACCACAACCTTAACATCTTCCATAATATATCCCCCTAGATTGTTAATTAATATTGCTAATCAATATAGTTATCTAATAGTATATAAAGTTTTTGGTAATGTTGAATAAATAATTAGCAGACAGAAAATATCAGATAAGTATATAATATTAGATTCTAATAAAATCTGTATGGAACTTTCTGAAAAAGTAGTTTTGTTAACTGGGGCTAGTGGCGGTATAGGTAAATCCTTGCTTGAACACTTAAATGGAAACGTTAAAATCTTAATAGGCAGTGGAAGAAAAAATCTTCAAGATTTCACAAGAATCAAAGAAAGTGACAAATTTAATTATATGCCAATGGACCTAACTTCTGAGGACAACATCAAATTCTTATTTAGTTACATAATTGAGGAGTATGGAAGGTTAGACATAACAATAAACACGATAGGTGGAAGCCTTTTCTCGCACAATATTGAAGATTTCCCGATAGAAGAATATGATAAGGTTATGAATACAAATCTTAAAACAGCGTTCATGCTAACAAAGGAATCTATAAAATATATCAAACGAAATGGAGAAGTTGGAGGGAATATCCTACACTTTGTATCCTCCTCGGCTAGAGATATATCCCCTGGTAAAGCCCCATATGGTATTTCTAAAGGCGGCCTTGAATCACTTATAAGATATGCGGCTTTTGAAGCCGCGAAGTATAATATCAAAGTAAATGGAATATCACCTACATATGTTTTTACCGAAAGGCACGAATTTGAAATTCAGCTTGAGTCAAGAAAATCTGGAGTGCCAATAGGAGATATAGAGAAAAAAAAGATTGAGGGGCAACTTCTCAAAAGAAAACTTTACCCAAAGGATCTTTTCCCACTAGTTGATTTATTAATTAACACTGAAGTTATTACAGGGCAGATATATGATTGCACTCTAGGAAAAACACTTGGATAATAACATTGCGAAAAACTTATATTCTATTCTCTTTTTAATTTTTCAGGGGTA
>LNGD01000074.1 GCA_001587675.1 Candidatus Methanofastidiosum methylothiophilum | reverse complement strand
TAAAGTGGGGACACAGGGATTTGAACCCTGATCCATGGATTTCCCCATCAAACTCCAGAATTTCTTCATCGGCTTAACGCCATCAGTAATCTCTTTCATCTGGAAAGGATTCTGGAGTCCATGATGATGGCCTGATTACACCATGTCCCCTTTGCAAAGCCGGGGGAGGGAGTTGAACCCTCGTAATCGGATCTGCAGTCCGAGGCCGAGCCTCTCGACAACCCCGGCGTAATCAAAATAGCCATAAGGTATTTTATAAAACTTTCGTTAAATACTTTGATGGTGAAGAAATAACTTCATTTAGTAATATTTTACTTTCTTTTCCAGAGTCTAGGTCACGTATTGTAACAATTCCTTCTTTTAGATCTCTTTCACCGACTATCAGCAAAAATTTGGCCCCTAGTTTAGATGCAAATTTAATTTGATTTGAAAGATTTCTATTCATAATGTCAAAATCAACAGTGAATCCATTATTTCTTAAAACAGTTGATAATCTAGAAACCTCAGTATCAACATTACCAATTGTGGCAATAAAAATATCAAGCTCTAATTTTTCCTCTGGCCAAATATTCTTTCTTCTCATCATGAGTTCTAAAACTGCATCTCCCATCCCGAATCCAACTGCAGGAATATGTTCGCCACCAAAAAGCTCTGCTAGATTATCATATCTGCCTCCGCCAAATAGTGCTCTGAACTCTCTTTTTCTATCATGAACTTCAAAGACCATACCTGTATAATAATCAAGCCCTCTAACAATTGAAGGGTCAAATGTGATAAAACCTTCATAACCTCTATCAGTAAGATTTTGAGCTATTTTCAAGAGAGAATTAATAACAATAGAAATAGACTCTCCCATATATTGTTTTGATAGAGCTTCTAAAGTAGTCAAAAAATTACCTTTAGAATCTAGGAACTCCTCAATTTTTTTAATCTGACAATCATCTAAATTAGCATTATAGAGCATTAATCTAAAATCATCACTGCTTATTTTTTCTCTCTTATCAATTGCCCTAAGGACTTCATGGAAATTAGTAATTCCAAGAGTCAAGAGAAATTCTTGAAGTAATCGCCTATCAGAAATTCTTACCTCAATATCAGATTTATCAAATCCTAAATCACAAAGTAGTTTAATCGCACATGATATTACTTCTGTGTCAGCTTTAGGGTCCTCAGAACCAAAAATGTCAATATTTAGTTGGTAAAACTCTCTTAATCTTCCGCTTTGTGGTCTCTCATATCTCCAGAGCCTTGGAATAGAATACCATTTAACTGGAAATGATAGCTCCTTAGCTCTCGAAACTAATAAACGTACCACTGAAGGAGTAAGTTCTGGGCGCAAACATATCATTCTGCCCCCTTTGTCCTGGAAAGCGTATAGCTCTTCAATGATCTCTTCGCCACTTTTTATCGAATAAAGGTCAAAAAGTTCAATAGCTGGAGTGTCTGTTTCAAAAAATCCAAATTCCTCGACAGTTTTTTTTATCGATGAAAATACTTTCTTTCTAGCTGCCATTTCATGTGGAAGAAAGTCTCTTGTACCTCTCAAGCGTTCGAACATCTTTGCACCCAGATAAAATTTAAAGCAATTTGCTAATTGGTTTACCTTGCTCTATAGCCTCCCTGATGATAGCCTCCCTTTTAAGAGTTTCTTCAGCGATGTGTATTATCTCTTGAACTTTATCTTTTGGTATTACGACTACTCCGTCGTCGTCACCGACTACCCAGTCGCCTGGGTTTACTATGACACCACCACAGACAACGGGAACATTTATTTCACCAAGCCTTGATGCGGTACCTGCTCTTGTGACCACGTTGCGGCAAAATGTAATTAATCCTTCAGATTTTATCCCTTTAACATCTCTAATTGCCCCGTCAACTATTAATCCAGCAATTCTTTTTAGTTTGGCCTGTCTAGCCATAAGGTCCCCAAATAGAGAATATTTTGTGACTCCTCCTCCGTCAATGACTAAAACTTCACCTTCAGAAATTTCCTCAAGAGCTTTTAAAGCTGTTAGCATGTCTCCTGGACAACATTTAGCCGTAAAAGCTGGACCACATAGAAAGTCTCCTTCTTTTATGGATTTAATAGACTCGTCAACTGAACCCCTTTTTTTTAGGGCATCATTGATAGAAGCGGTATCTAGTTCTCTTAATTTTTTCTCTATCTCTTCCCTTCTCAAAATTACATCTCCTATATTATTTTATCTTTTTTTAATTCCTCTATTTTTTCTTTGGAGTACCCTAGTACTCCTGATAATACTTCTTCTGTATGCTCACCCAGTGTTGGAGGTCTTGTGTGGTCTTTGCATGGAGTAAGAGGAAGATTTATTGGACTGTTAGCAGTAATCATTTTACCTGCTATTGGGTGATCAAACTCAAAGAGCATCTTTCTATATTTTGTGTTTGGATCGTTAATTATCTTATCTATAGAATTTACTGGCCCACATGGTACACCTGCTTTAGTTATCTCATTTACAAGATACTCTGTAGTATGCTTCATTGTCCATTCTTCTATAATCTTCTTTAAGTCAGCTTCATTTTTTGTCCTCATTTCATTACTTTTGAATCTTTCAGAGGCAAATAAATGATTAAATTCTGGAATACTCTGGCAAAATCTCTCCCATAAATGATCGTTACCTATTCCAATTACCATGTACCCATCAGAAGTCTTGAATACATCAAAGGGGGTAAGGCTTGGATGTCTTGAGCCTATTCTCTGAGGCACTTCGCCTGAAACTGTATACCTAACTGTTGCATTTTCTAGAATGGCTAATATACAGTCAACCATGGCTGTGTCTATATACTGACCCTGGTTTGTTTTTTCTTGTGTCCTTAGTGCTCCTAATATTGCAATTGCAGAAAACATTCCAGAAATTATGTCAGCTATTGAGGATCCAACCCTTGTAGGAGGATTTTCTGGATACCCCGTAATACTCATTAATCCACCATAAGCTTGAGCTATGATATCGTATCCAGGTCTTCCTGGATAAACAGAGTCATTGCCGAATTGAGAAATAGTTGCATAGATTATCTTTGGATTGATTTTCTTTATGTTCTCATATGAAAATCCAAGTTTCTCCATTGTCCCTGGTCTAAAATTTTCGGTGATGACATCACAAATTTTAATGAGATCTTTAAGAATTTCTTTCCCTTTTTCATCTTTCAAATTGATAACGACACTTTTCTTGTTTCTATTAATACTCATGTAGTATGCGCTTTCTCCGTTTTTGTAGGGCCCAAATTTTCTAGAGTCGTCACCATCGCTTTTTTCAATTTTTATAACTTCAGCACCGAGATCGCTTAGAATCATGGTACAGTATGGCATGGCCAAAACATGGCTCAAATCCAATATTCTTATTCCTTCTAATGGTCTCATTTATTCACCTCTTTAAAACTAAACAGTGAGATAATCAAAGCAATTTCCTCAATAGATGGATTCCCATCTATCTCAATTGATTGAGATTTTTCTTTTATATAGTCAAATTCTTCCATTATATTATCTCTTGCCATATTAATAAATTTTTCCCATTATTTTGTATCAATGACAAAGAGAAGTTCGCCTTTTTCGACAATCATTCCCTCGTACACAGCTATTTTGGACAATAATCCTTTTTCTGGTGCTTTGATATCTGTTTCTGTTTTCATAGCTATTAGGGTCATTATTGTATCGCCTTCGGACACAAATGTCCCTGCTTTTTTAGATATCTTAAGAACTATGCCGCCTATTACTGAATCGACGTAAACTACATCATTTTCCTTACGAAAATGGCTTTCCTTTGAAGTTTTTTTAGCTCTTTTAACTATTGAGATCTCATATATTGAGTCTTCAGACACTACTTCGTATTCACCTTCAGCTACCTTTTTCAATTTAAGATAATGTTCTCTATCACCTATTTTTATTTTAAACTCATCCATGAGTATCAAGCTAAAGAGGCTATCAAAACACCAGCTGCAACTGCAGTACCGATAACTCCAGCGACATTTGGCCCCATTGCGTGCATTAAGAGGTGGTTCTGTGGATCTTCTTTAAGCCCCATCTTTTGAACAACTCTTGCAGACATTGGGACTGCTGAAACTCCAGCAGCACCTATCATAGGATTAATTTTTTCTTTTAGGAATAAATTCATTATTTTTGCTACTATTACTCCTCCGCATGCAGCTGTGAAGAAAGCAATTACTCCTAAGATCAAAATCTTAATTGTTTGAATGTTAAGGAAATTAGCTGCATCCATGGTACTGCCTACAGAAAGTCCTAAGATAATTGTTACAATATTCAAAAGCTCTTCACTGGCACCTTTAGCGAGTCTTTGAGTTACTCCTGTTTCTCTAAAAAGATTTCCAACAAAAAGCATTCCTACTAATGGAATCGCCTTTGGGACTAACAATCCAGCGACTATTGCAGCAATTATTGGAAATGCAACTTTTTCTTTTTGTGAAACTACTCTCATTTGTACCATTTTGATTTTTCGTTCAGCCTTTGTAGTTGTAAGCATTATTGCTGGAGGTAGGATTAAAGGAACTAAAGACATATAAGAATATGCTGCCACAGCTGTTGCTCCAAGTAGTTCAGGAGCCAAAACTGTTGTGACATAAATTGTTGTTGGGCCATCTGCCCCACCAATGATACCAATGGATCCAGCTTGCTGTGGTGTAAACCCTAAGAATATGGAACCTACAAGAGCTATGAAAACACCTATTTGAGCAGCTGCTCCAAGTATGAATGTTTTTGGATTTGCTAATAAAGGTCCAAAATCAGTTAGTGCCCCAATGCCCATGAAGATAAGACAAGGAACTATTTCATTGGCAATCATATATTTCAAGAAAATCCCAAGTACTCCTCCAATGGCATCTGGGTCTGAAATACCAGTTAGCGGTATGTTAGAAAGAATTGCACCAAATCCAATTGGCACTAGTAAGAGTGGTTCAAATCCCTTGTAAACAGCGAGATAAATAAGTATCAATCCCACCAATATCATCGCTATATTACCAATGGAAATATCAAATATCCCACTTGTAGTTTTAAATATCTCAAAAAAAGCAGATATAAGGTCAACCATATTATCACTATCCTATTGTGAATAATGTATCTCCAGTGTTAATTGATTGCCCAGGATTAACTAAAATGGCTTCAATTACTCCTTCAGAAGGGGATGAAATCTCATTTTCCATTTTCATTGCTTCAAGTATTAGTACTACATCTCCAACTGCGACTTTGTCTCCTACTTTTCGTTTTATAGACAACACTGTCCCTGACATGACAGCTTTTACAGGTTCTCCTTTCCCAGAAGCTTGTTTTGGAGGTGTTGGTTCAACTTTTGGAGTATATGACTGAGCTTGATAAACAGGTTTTGGAGATGACTGTTGTCTTGTTGATCCAGATAGCTCCTGTATGCTAACCGTAGATTTTTTATTGCCTAACTTGACTTCTAAATTTCCACTTCCTATATTCTCAACTTCAACTTCGTAATCATTTCCATCTACATTAACTTTGTATTTAGCCATTATAACATCTCCATCTGTTCTCTTCTGCCCAATATTTTCCAGTTATCTGATTTAGAATGCAGATTAAGTAATGAAACTGCATCTTTAGAGATATGGAAATAAGCAGCAGTAATCATTGCAATTATTTCATTATCATCTGATGATTCAATTTTTTCTTCAACTTTAGTATCAACTGTTTCTAATTTTTCTTTTTTTATATTATTTTTTTCTTCCCTTTTTTTAATGAACTTGCCAAAATAGTGTATAACTCCTGATAAAATAATTAAAACCATAAAAGTTATAGCCATTCCGACTATAACTAAAGTTAATCCCAAAATCAAATGCTCCATGTTTACCATATATTCACCTAGAACGGCATTACGCCGTGCTTTTTCTTGGGTAGGACTTCCTTCTTCGAATGGTATACCCTAAGTGAATTGATTAGGATAGTTCTTAGATTCTTGGGGTCAACAACATCATCAACATATCCTCTTGATGCGGCCATATATGGATTTGCAAATTTCTGTATATAATCATCGATTAGTTCATTAGTTTTCTTAGCAGGATCTTTTGCTTCGGATATTTCTTTTCTAAAAATTATTTCACAAGCTCCCTTTGGCCCCATCACAGCTATTTCCGCTGTAGGAAGTGCAAGAACTACATCTGCTCTCAAGTGTTTTGAAGCCATAGCTATATAAGCACCGCCGTAAGCTTTTCTTACAATAACGGTAAGTAATGGAACAGTTGCTTCCGAATACGCATATAGAAGTTTTGCACCGTGTCTTATGATACCGCCGTGTTCTTGGTCAATTCCTGGCATATATCCCGGGGTATCCACAAATGTTAATATAGGAATGTTAAAAGCATCACAGAATCTTACAAACCTTGAAGCCTTGTCAGATGAATTTATGTCAAGCACCCCTGCTATATGGCTTGGATTATTTGCAACTACACCTACAACTTTCCCATCAAGCCTTCCAAATCCGACAATTATATTTGGGGCATAAAGTGGATGAATTTCATAGAAATCATTATTATCAAGAACTGCTTTTATCACTTGAGATGCATGATAACCTTTGTTAGGGTCTTCAGGTATTATGTTATATAACTCAGATGTTTCTCTCATAGGGTCATCACTTGGTTCAATTGCTGGGGGGTCTTCCATGTTATTGGATGGTAAGAAACTAACAAGAGCCCTTATCATATTTAAAGTATCCTCATCGTCTTTGCCGACTCTGTGAGCCATACCACTTGTAGTTTCATGAACTACCGCGCCTCCAAGCCCTTCAAAAGTAACATCTTGATGTAATACGGTTTTAATTACTTGTGGCCCAGTAATAAACATGTAACTATTGTTTTTTGTCATGAAAACAAAATCACCAATTGCAGGAGAATAAACTGCTCCACCTGCACAAGGGCCCATAATAGCAGTAATCTGAGGCACAACACCTGAGGCTATGGTATTCCTGTAGAATATTTCTCCATATCCTTTCAAAGAGTCAACACCCTCTTGGATTCTAGCGCCTCCTGAATCGTTTATTCCAATTATTGGTGCCCCTACTTTCATTGCCTGATCCATTAGATAACTTATCTTAAATGCATGAGCTTCTCCTAAAGAGCCACCCATTACAGTAAAGTCTTGAGAAAATACAAAAACAAGTCTACCATCAATTGTACCGTAACCCGTAATTACGCCATCTCCAGGTAGTTCCGTTTTATCAAGGTCAAAATCTATTGCTCTGTGTTTCATCAGTCCGTTTATTTCTACAAAGCTACCTTTGTCAAGGAGGATGTCTAGCCTTTCTCTAGCAGAAAGTTTTCCTTTCTCGTGCTGAGATTTTAACTTTTCTTTTCCCCCTCCCATCTTTAAATTGTCTTTCTTTGCTCTTAGATCTTTCAACTTACCTTCAATGGCCATAAAATTACCACCATTTCGCCTAAAAGTCTGATTCAGGCGATACTCCATCAACACTTAAGAAATTCATTTAAAAAGTTTTTGGTGTTCCTAATTATATCTAATAAGTGTATATGACTGGTATTTTCGATCCACAAAAAGAACATTTTCCATCAATAAGATTTATTTTTAAGTTAAAATTCCTTTTAATAACAGTATTGTTACAATTGGGGCATAAAGTATCATTGTTAGTTGGAATATTTCCAAGATATACATATTTTAGTTTTTTTTCGGCTATTGCCTTTGCTTTATAAAGTGTATCAGCGGGGGTTGATCTAATTTCCATTTTATACATCGGCCTGTAAGCAGAAAAATGAAGAGGTATATCTGGACTTAACTCAGATATAAAATCAACTAATTTTTGGATATCCGACTCAGAATCATTTAGCGTAGGTATCAAAAGATTTGTTATCTCTATATGAGTTTCTTTAAAAGAAGTTTTAATTGTTTCAAGAATAGGTGAAAGTCTTCCTCCGCACACGTCCTTATAAAAATCATCAGAGAAGGATTTAAGATCAATGTTCATTGCATCAATAAAAGGTAAAACTTCTTTTAGCGGTTTTGGGTTTATGAATCCGTTTGTTACCCACACATTTTTTATATCATTTTCTTTTGCGATTTTTGAGGTTTCCAACACATACTCGTAAAAGATAGTGGGTTCAGAGTATGTGTAAGATATAGATTTACAATTATTCTGAATTGCCAACTCGACTATTTTTTCAGGCTTTAAGAAGTTCGCACTAATATCTGA
>LNGD01000073.1 GCA_001587675.1 Candidatus Methanofastidiosum methylothiophilum | reverse complement strand
GTATCTCCAATTCGAATTTATTCCAAAAGTTACGGTATAATTAACAACGTTACAAGGAAATATTTTTTTCAAAAGAATTGTAGTAAGGGAGGAATCTTTCCCCCCAGAAAATAAGACGGCCGTATCCATAAATTCCCTAAGGCTTAAATCCTTCTTATTTTAAACTCTTTCTTATTGCTAAGAAGAGCTTTTTCAAGGATTTGTTTTAGCATAGCATCATCAACCTGTTTTGTGATTTTGCCTGCTTGATAAAGCTGAATTAAAAGTAGTTCTATTTGTTCCGCTTCTTCTTTTCTTGCCATCTTGACACGAGTAAGCCTTTCTCTGGCTTCAGATGTAAGAAGAGCCCTTAGGATCTGCTGTTTTTGTAATTCAAATTCGATCTTCTGTTGTCTAGCCTGCTCATCAGCTAAAGCTTTTTGCTGAAGTTCCTCTATTTTCTTTTTCCTAATGGCTTCGACATCATCCGACAAAATATCACTTTTTAATATTTATTAAGTTCAGGAATATCAGATACTATTTTAGCTTTTACTTCAGAGGCCTTTTTATCGAGAAGAGACATACCTTGTGCAGATATTACTCTACCTTTATCGGCTTTTTGAATGTATCCACCTTTTTCTAGTTGGGAAAAGATTTTTCTAATAATTGCACCGGAGGATTTTCTAAATTTCTCAGGTTTTACGCCTCTGTTCTTTTTACCACCATAATCTAATCTTAATGTCTCAACACCAAGTGGCCCGTAAACATATACTTTTCTCATCACCGAGGCCGCTCTTATATACCACCAGTCATTTTGGTCTGGACCTTTCTCTCTTGAAGATCCGGTCTTAACGAATGTTGCCCATTGAGGGGGTGTCATATTTTTGTCATTTTTTAGTTCTTCCTTTAGAACATCGATTAACATGTCGGCCGGAACATCATATACTGTTGTAATATTACTCACCTCTTTTGTTACTAAAAAAGCATTATTATTACGTTTTTAAAGCTTTTTGGTTTACTCCCCGTAAAAGCTATAAATGATTTATTAAATACCTATTGAATATGCATTTTAAGAATACCGAATATCTAAAAGAATGGGCAGAACTAAATGCAATCGCTTTAATTTTAGGAATATTTGCAGGTCTTGGAGCTATTGTATTCGGTAAAATGATTGAGCTTAGTAAGCATTTTTTTGGGATTATATTTCAAAGAGGATTTCAAGATGCTTTAAGCATTATAGTTATTCCTGCAATAGGCGGGGCTATAGTTGGCCCGATTATATACAAGTACTGTAGTGAATCTAAAGGCCATGGAGTACCTGAAGTAATGTATGCTGTTATGGCAAATAAAAGCAATATAAGAAAAAGAGTAGCTTTTTTCAAAACTATAGTATCTTCAATAACTATAGGAAGTGGAGGTAGTGCTGGCAGAGAGGGCCCAATTGCACAGATAGGGGCTTCTATCGGTTCGACTTTCGGTCAATTTTTTAATTTTGACGAAAAAAAGAAAAGAATATTGGTCGTAAGTGGCCTTTCTTCAGGTGTTGCAGCAGCTTTTAATACCCCTTTAGGGGGAACTATATTTGGGCTTGAATTAATCTTGACGAATTTTTCTCCCATAAGCGTAATCCCTATAGCACTATCTTCAGTAATATCTGTAAGTATAGCAAGAACTATTCTAGGACCAGAATCTGCAATTAAGGTGGCTACCTTTACTTTTAATCCTGCTGAGATACCATTCTATATGCTTCTCGGTGCAGTAATGGGCATTGTTTCCTTTTTTTATATTAAGGGATTTTACTTCATTGAAGATTCATTTGATAAGATTAAGATTCCTTTCTACATCAAGCCGGCAATCGGAGGATTTCTAACGGGGCTTGTAGGATTTTCATTTGTAGGATATGGTGTTTTAGGTGGTGGATTTGAAGGTATGAACGCCGCACTCTCTGGGCAAATTGGATTGACTTTATTGATATTACTATTCTTTGCAAAATTCTTTGCAACTTCTTTTACACTTGGTTCAGGAGCTTCGGGAGGAATATTCTCTCCATCTTTATATCTAGGTGCAATGCTCGGCGGTGCACTAGGGATAATATTTGATAATTTTGTCCCTAATGTTATTAGTTCTCCTCCTGCTTATGCCCTTATAGGAATGGGGGCTTTTTTTGCAAGTGTTGCTAAAGTACCTCTTACTTGCATAATAATGATACCTGAGATGAGCTCAGATTATTCAATGATCCCAACTCTAATGCTTTCAGTTTTTGTAAGTTATGGGATTTCGGCACTTTTCTTAGGAAGAAGCTCAATATATCTGGAAAAACTTAATAAAAAAATATCAACTACCAAGTATTTCTCAAAAGATTTATCTGATGTCGCTGCAATGGATATAATGACAGAAGATATTATCTCAATGGATCCTGATATTCCTCTAAAAAAATTTTGGGACTACGTTAAAAAATATAAAAAACTCGGATTTCCAGTTATAAAGGATGGACAACTTATAGGTATGATGTCAAACAGCAAAGTCAAGAACATAGATAGTAAGAAGATACCTTTTCTAAAAGTTAGAGATGCAATGTCACCACCTATCTACGTTTACCCCTATGATAAGGTGCCAAAAGTCTTGAGCATAATGGATGAGATACAATGTGGAAGAGTTCTTGTTATTAATCCTTCTTCAAAAGAAACTTTAGGGATAATTACTAAATCTGACATATTGAAAGCATACAGAATCGCAAAGAATATTGGCGACGACGAAGATAAATTCAAAATCTCTGGAGAGTTTGAAGAGGAAATTTCACATATATCCCAAAAAATACACGATAAGCTCAAATGGCCAAAAATAAAATAACTTTTAAACTAGATTGTTTTTTTTAGTTCATGAAAATCAACGAGGTCTCATTAACAATTATTATTTTGTCATTCTTTATTGGGGCTTTTTCTTATTCTTATATGCCTGATCTTATGCCTACTCATTGGAATGCCCAAGGAGAAATTGATGGATATATGGTCAAATTCTGGGGGCTTTTTTTGCTTCCAATGATATCATTTGGAATTTTTGCTCTTTTTGTCTATATACCGAAATTTGAACCAAGAAAGAGTAATATAGAAGCTTTCAAAGATTACTATGATGGGATAGCATTGACAACAGTAGGATTTCTTTTTTATATCTACGTCCTTTCAATATTGGCTGCTCTAGACTATCAATTTAATATGGTCCAAATGATGGCACCAGGATTTGCAGTCTTGTTCTATTATATTGGCGTTACTCTTCAAAGAACAAAGAGTAATTTCTTCGTTGGAATCAGAACGCCATGGACAATAAGCGATGATAAGGTCTGGGAGAAGACACACAATATTGGAGGAAAACTATTCAAAGCGTCTGGAATAATATCCTTATTTGGAGGATTTTTTAAAGAAATAGCAATAATCCTTATCTTGACTCCCGTTTTGGCAGTAAGCATATTTGTTTTTGTCTATTCATATATCGAGTATAGGAAAACACACAAAGGTGAATAAATGGATTTTCTCGAACTTTGTGAAAAAAGATACAGCTGTAGAAACTATCTTGAAAAAGAAGTTGAAAAAGAAAAGATTGAAAAATGTCTCGAAGCTGCTAGATTGGCGCCATCTGCAGTCAATGCGCAACCTTGGAGGTTCATAGTTATAGACGATCCAGAATTAAAAAAGAAAGTTGCAAATGAGACGTTCGATAAATTAGCATCTTTCAATAAATTTTCATTAAAAGCTCAAATGCTTGTAGTTATAGTTAACGAAAATCCAGTTATAACAAGTTTTCTTGGGAGATTTGCACAGGGTAGAGACTTCAGCCTAATTGATTCAGGAATTGTTGCATCTCATTTCTGTCTTAAAGCAACTGAAGAAGGACTGGGGACTTGCATCTTAGGATATTTTAATGAAAATAATATTAAGAAAATCCTAAAAATCCCAAGAAAAAAATCAATTTCTCTAATAATTACAGTTGGTTACCCTGCAGATTCACCAAGAAAGAAAATAAGGAAATCTATTGAAACGCTTAGAAAGTATAACGTATATCTATGAATCATTAATAAAATCATTTTCTTTTGATGGAATTGGCTTATTGTTTCTCACAATATTACTTATCCATGATTCCATGAAATCATGCAATTTATCGTATACATGAGAGGCTATTTCAAAATCAATTTCTATTATTTTTTCGTAGTCATCTCTTGCTCTTTTCTTGAAGCCTTTCTCAAAAAATATATTCCCTCTTTGGAAATAGGCGTCTTTAAAATTTGGGTCTAGTTCTATTGCTTTAGTGAAATCTTCTATTGCCTCATTATATCTGGCTTCTTGTGCATAAGATTGGCCTCTTTGATAATAAGCTTCAGCAAAATCATGTTTTAATTCAATTGCTCTTGTGAATGCTTCGATTGCTTTTTTAGATTCGCCTTTTTTATAATGAGTAAGTCCGGAGACATAATATTTTTGTGAAGCCTTTTCAAAATAAAATGCATCTAACTCAGAATGCTCTCTAGAAAAAATATTATCTAGTTCATTCAAATCCTTTAATTTTAATCCACATTTGTAACAATAATTTGAATTAATAGGAAGTTTCGCTCCACATTTGAAACAATTAGTGATTTCCTTTATTTAAACACCCCAATTAGCAATGAACTATCTTAAGATGGCCTTTAAAGTAACTATTACTATATAAAGTTTTGGAGAATTGACTGAAATTTTTTTAAATACTAAACTCCATTGAGAATTAAAGGTGAAATAATGTTAATAGTTGACGAATCTGTTCCATTAACTAAAAAAAATATTGAAGTTATTCTTAATTATCTCCCGTATTTTGAAGATACTACTCAAAAATTCTTTGATATAATCATGCCTAAAAGAGACAGTGGCAACATTGTGGAGTATATTTATGTGTCATACTCTCCAAAATTTATGGAATTTTATAGGGCTCTTCATGATCAGGGATTTGTTACAAATTTTAATTGGCTCGATTCAACACTATCAGACGATTTATCTGAGTATTATGATCTTTTAGAAAATGCAGATATCAAAACTTTAAGAAGAATCATAACAATGATAGTAAGACATGATAAACATAATGAAGGATTTTTTGCCGATGTTATTGAAAGTGGGCTTCTATTGGCAATATTAAATAGATTAAAGACACTAAATAATGAAGAAATTGAATAGATTAAGAGACTATGGATACTTTCAACTGCCCTAATTGTGGTAAAATTCTAAAAATAACTTCTAATTATTGTTATAATTGTAGTTACGATGTTAGAAAAATATCGGAAATTATTAAAAAAGGTGACATCTATTTTAGTCTAGAAAAATTTCCCGAGGCATTTGATTGCTACGAGAAAGCACTAAAAATAGATTCAAAGAATTCACTAATTTGGATTAGAAAAGGCAATGTATTCTTAAGACAAGGAAGTGAAGCAGAAAGAAATAAATCAGATAAGAAATGTATTCTATGCCCAGTATTATCTGAGGTATTTTATGAAGATGCAATTAAATGCTATAATAAGGCCATTGAGATAAATCCTGAATTTAAAGAAGCTTTTTACAAAAAGGGATTAGCTCTTGAAAAATTAGGCAAAAGCATTGAAGCAAAAAAGTGTTTTGAAATGTCAAAAAATAATAGTAATATAAATTATAAAAATTAAAAATAGTCGAAACTCTTTTATTGTAGTTTTAATTTAAGTTAGAATATGAAAACAAGAATGTTTGTTATTGCTGATACTTCATCACTTACTCCTCAAACAGTTATCAACTATATTGTTAGTTTAGGAAAGACTTTGAATATCAAAGATACGTGTTATGGGATAATGGCAGAGGGAGATGACGATGTCATTGAAAATGTAACTCAAAAAGTCAGAGAAAAATTTGGGCCAGATATTTTTTCAAAGCATCGTGCTTATCCTATAGGAGATGAAAGAAGGTGTAGGGCTACAAGAGGTGGCGGAGCAAGACCTGGTTATTATTTTTTAGTTGAAGAATATAAACTCTTACCTATTATTTCTAATGTTTTAAAAGAAGGAAAATTTAGGACCATAGACAAAAAGAAAAATAAACCTGTAGACGTTGAAATATTGAAAAAAGCTATCAAGAAGGTATAAAGATGAAAGTTTTCATATATCCCCCAAACAGCATGATATTACAGGATTTAGTTGAAAGATTTGGGCATACACCTCTTGCTCTTGCTAAAGAGATAGAAAGGAGAGTAAACGACCCAGAGCTTGATTCACCTCCTATGAATATAACTGAAATAGATGTAAAAGTTGGATTGAAATATGCTGCTATTGAAGTTCCATCCGGCGTTAGAGGTAGACTTGCACTTTTAGGGCCACTCATCGACGAAGCTCAAGCAGCAATAATTGTAAATAACTTCCCTTCAACATTTGGATGCATGGCATGTGCCAGAACAAACGAACTTACTATTTATTTAATAAAACAAAAGAAAGTTCCAACACTTGAACTTGATTATCCGACAAACGAGGAAGAGGTCGAAGATTTTGTTGCACGAATTAAAAATTTCTTGGAGGGCTTAAAATGATTAAAATTGCTCAACTTTCATGTGGTAATGATTACAGCGGAATACAGAAAGAAATCGAAAAAGCCGCTGAAACAGTGGGGGCTAAAATAGTATTTCCAGATGTTGACATTGATTTTGATGATGCAGTTGAAGACTTTGGATTCAATCCCGTGAGTCCTGGATTAAAACTTATGGTTGCAAGAGCAAAGGCATTGGCGGATAAAACATTCGAAGCGGATGCTGTACTAATAGCCACATGCTTTAGATGTGCAGAAGGAGCTCTTATTAGAAATGAATTAAGGCGATATCTTCAGAAACACACAAAACTTCCTGTAGTCATGTACTCTTTCACCGAAAATACAAAAGCGAGCGTTCTTCTAATAAGGATGGAAGCATTGGTCACAATAGTAAAAAGAAAAGATTTATTGGCTAGAGAGCGACAAGTTGGAATTACTATGGGGATTGACTCGGGATCAGCCACAACAAAGGCCGTCATTATGCAAGATAATCAGATCGTATCAAAGTACTGGCATCCTACTTCAGGCGTCGTTGAATCTGCCGAGAAGGTTGTAAACGAGGCTCTAAAGCAGGCGAAAATGGAGCTTAAGGATATCGAATCAATAGGAACAACTGGATATGGTAGATACATTCTTGGTGAGCACTATAAAGCTAAACTAGTTCAAGAAGAAGTTACTGTAAATTCTAAAGGAGCAGTTTTCCTTGCCAATAAACAGAAAGGAGAAGCTACTATTCTTGATATAGGTGGAATGGATAACAAAGCTGTTACTGTTATGGACGGAATACCAGATAGCTTTACAATGGGTGGAATATGTGCAGGTGCATCAGGTAGATTTTTAGAGACCGCAGCGAAAAGATTAGGCATTGAAATTGCAGAATTTGGGGAACTTGCAGCAAAGGGTGATCTACACAAAGTCCCAATGAACAGCTATTGTACTGTTTTTGGTATTCAAGGTTTAGTTTCCACTTTGGCCGAAGGTTATCTAAAAGAAGATGTAGCAGCCGCCGCATGTAGAAGTGTTGCAGAACAGATATATCAACAGCAACTTCAAGAAATAGATGTTAGATATCCAGTTATCCAAGTAGGGGGTACCTCACTTTTAAAAGGACTCGTAATAGCTGTTGGGGATATTTTAAAAACAGAACCTTTAGTTCCACCAAATTCTCAATTCATTGGCGCAGTCGGAGGAGCTTTGCTCTGTTCCGGATTTATCTAAAGGAGACATATAATGGAAATTATAGTTGAAGGATTGCCAGAGAAGGAATCAGCGGGTTATGTTAATCTTATTAATGACATAATGAGAGAATTTGAAATAAGAAGAAGCATCGAAAAAGTATTCTTTTATGGCGATACAGAAAACTTTGTTTTCATAACTTCTATCAGAATAAAAAAAGTTCTTGAGCCACTTAGGGTTGAAGATGTAGCCATTTATAATACTGAAAAAGAAATACTTTCAGTTGAAGATGAATTTTACGTTCCTAAGGTCTTGTCACTTTTATGGACCCTTTCAAAAGAGGGCATTGAGCAAATAGAACGAACTGAGATAAAGATACCTATTGATATATTTAATAAAATAAAAAGCGAGATAGTATACTACCCTACTGAGGATCTTAAGAAAAATGTACAAGAAGCTATTAATAGAGTATTACCAGAAGCTGCAAGAATCAA
>LNGD01000072.1 GCA_001587675.1 Candidatus Methanofastidiosum methylothiophilum | reverse complement strand
AAGCAGCACTACATACTCCACAACCCTTACATAAGGCTATATCAACTTCCATTTTATCATTTTCAGTATACTTAATAGCTTTGTACGAACAAAGAGATTCACAAGTTCTACATTTAGCACATAAATCTTCGTTAATCTGTGCAAAAAGAGGCTCAATATCGATTTCACCTTTAGCCATAAGAGACGATGCAGCCGAAGCTGCTGCTTTTCCTTGACTAACTGCATCTGGTATTTCTTTAGGCCCCTGGCAAGCACCTGCAATAAATATGCCGTCGCTATCTGTATTTACGGGTTTTAATTTTGGATGAATTTCTTTGAAAAAACCAGTTTTATCCGTACTAATATTTAGTAAATTTGCAAGTCTTTTCGCATCTTTAGAAGGTTCCATCGCCACTGCTAAAACAACAAGATCCGCTACAACGCTTATCTGTTCTCCAAGTGTGTCGTCATCACCTGAAACTTCCAATCTGTCACCTATAGAATCAACTTGACTAATCCTACCTCTTATGAATTTCACACCTTTCTCTCTTGCTATTCTATAATACTCTTCATAGCCTTTTCCGAAACATCTAAGATCTATATAGTGTATGAATATATCCATGTCGGGATACTTTTCTTTCAAAAGTCTAGCATGTTTTATTGAATATGTGCAACATATCCTAGAACAATAATCATTAGTTTTTTCATCTCTTGATCCTACACATTGTATAAAAGATATTGTATGTGGCTTTCTTCCGTCAGAAGGTCTTAATATCTCTCCTTTTGTTGGTCCTGAAGCACACATCATCCTTTCTAGTTCTAGAGAAGTAATTACATTTGGGTGTTCATAATCATACTCTGCTTTTCTATTTGGATCAAATAGATCATATCCAGTAGTTACAACGATACTCCCAACATCAAATTCAACGAATTCATCTTCATTTTTTGAAATATCAATAGCCCCAACTTGGCACCTTTTTTCACATAATTTGCATTTAACGCATTTTTTCTTATCGACAACTGCTTTCATAGGTATGGCTTGTTGAAATTGTATATAGATAGCTTTTCTTTTATCCATATTACAATTAAACTCATTATCAACTTTAACTGGACATACAATACTGCAGTCACCGCAACCATTACATTTTTCCCAATCAACAGAAGTCTGCTTTTTTCTCACGACTACATGGTATTTTCCTATATGGCCTGAGACATCTTCAATTTCAGAGTAAGTGAGAAGTTCAATATTGGGTGTATTTGAGACATCTACCATCATCGGAGCAAGAATACATGCTGAGCAGTCATTTGTTGGAAAAGTCTTGTCTAACTGTGCCATTTTTCCTCCAATACTTGGATTTTTTTCGACAAGATACACATGATAACCACTATGTGCAAGATCTAGAGCCGCATTAATCCCAGATATCCCACCACCTATTACCAATGCAGACTTAAGAACCGAGAGTTTTCTATCTTCTAGCGGTTCCAACTCAGCTGCTCGGTAAATTCCACTTTTTATTAATTGTTTTGCCTTATTAGTAGCATTTTCTTTATCCTTAAAATGTGGCCATGAGCATTGGTCTCTTATATTTACTTGCTCGTAAAGATATTTGTTCAAATTTCCTGAATCTAATGTTTTTCTGAATATTTCTTCATGAGTTCTTGGTGAGCAACATGCAGCAACGATTCTATTAACACCTTCTTTTTTTATGTCATCTTTTATCATATTCTGCCCTTGTTCAGAGCAGAGGTACATATGCTCCCTTACAACAGAAACATTTTTGATATTTTTTGAGAAATCAACTACTTCCTCGATATTAACGCTACCTGCTATATTAGTTCCACAATGACAGACATAAACACCAATTTTTGGAGAATTATCAAATTCTTTTTTTTTCTTGGGCTGTGATTTTGCCATCTTATCGCTCCGTGATTTCAATAAAGTGAATTATGTTAATAATTTTAGACTACCCTAAACTGTTGATAAAATGAATTAACCATTTTTATATCTTTTGGTTAATCAGTTATTCTTTCTAAAATAATTAAATAAATAAGAAGATTTACAATGTAAATGATTTTTCAAGTCCTTTAACATGAACTTTTATCATATCATTTTCTATGACTTTTCCGATTACATAAGCAGGATAATGTTTGTTAAGTATCTCTAGTGATTTATCTTTGTCTTCTTCATTTACTATGACCATAAATCCTGTTCCCATATTGAATGTTTTGTACATCTCTGTAATTTCAACTCCAGCAGCGATAATTTTCTTGAAAATTAATGGGGGTTCAGGCAATTCAAGTTCAAATCCCATCCCCTTTTTTAGTCTTTTGAGATTAAGAAGTCCACTACCTGTTATATGCGCCATTCCTTTTACTTTTACATTTTCTACTAGTTCGAGTATTTGTTTTACATAAATCCTTGTCGGAATTAAAAGCTCTGGATAGTCTTCAATACCCAATACTTTTCTTGCAAGAGTCAAACCATTGGAATGAATACCTGAAGATGCAATTCCTATAACAATATCACCTGATTGAATATCCTTACCTGAAATAATTTTGTCTTTTTTGACAACACCCAGACAAGTTCCAGCAAGATCAAATCCTTCTCCAGTCCCCTTTATTATATCAGGAAGTGTAGCTGTTTCACCTCCAACGATTGGCATATTTGACTGCTTAGCACCTTCTAGAAGCCCCTTTGCTATTTCCTTTAACATGTATTCAGAGGTCTTTTCTAAAGCAATATAATCCACGAAAGCAATGGGAGTTGCACCATTACAAATTATATCGTTAACATTCATAGCAATTACATCTATCCCAACTGTATCATATTTTTTTAACTTCTGAGCAACAAGGACTTTAGATCCAACACCATCAGTAGCCAGTGATAGGGCATACTCTCCAAATTCAATAAAACCGGAAAAACTTCCTATGTCTCCTATAGCTGCACCAATTTGACCTTTTCTGTAACTTAGAGTTTCCTTAATAACTGAAACTAATGCACCAATTGATTTCTCTTCAACACTAATATCCACGCCAGATGATTTATAATCTTTAGGAGTTGCCAATTATTTCACCTTTATAATTCTCATAGCGAGATATGCAGCATTCTCTCCATTATCAATTCCAACACATGCAACTGGAACTCCTTTTGGCATCTGGACTATTGATAAAAGAGCGTCTAGCCCCCCTAATTTTGAGGAAACAGGCACACCTATTACGGGTTTATTTGTATGAGATGCAACTACACCTGGAAGTGCAGCTGCCAAACCAGCTATAGCAATAAAAACTTCATAATCTTTTTTTGCAAGTTCTGCTACTATTTCTGGATTTCTATGAGCAGATGCATATTGAATTTCATAATCAACATTATTTTCATCAAAAACCTTTTTTACCTTATTTACGATTTGTTCATCACTTTTTGAGCCTGCTATGATGAGTATCATGTACTTTAGAATGGGTATAGATTAAAAAGATTTTTGATTCTGTCAATGAAAAAAATATCTAGATGAAATTTAAATATAAAAAATAAAAGGACTTTTCCTAATATACTACTAGAAATAACCTTTTACAAAAAAGACTATTAATACCTTCTTGGATTCTTCTTCTGGTAGCATTCCCTACAGTAAACAGGTCTTGTTCCATCAGGCTTGAATGGAACTTCAGTTTCCTGCCCACAAGCTGCACATGTTGCTTTGTGCATTTCACGAGGTGGCCTGTTAAATCCACCTCTCTTTTCGCCATACATTTATATTACTCCTTTTAATTTGGTCATTAAATGACCTATAAATAAGATACATGTTTAGTTTATAAGGTTGATTATTCAATATCACATAAATTCATATTTTTAATCAAAAAAATATACCTTTACATATTTTTATTTAATTAGACTATATAATAACTTTAAAGATAGTATAATTACCTACTTCAATATTTTACAATAATATACTACTGAAAAATTAGTCTATTCCTTCGCCTATTTTCTTTCTAAAACTCTTACCTACAAATCGAATATACTTATCAGATATAACTTCATAAGCAATTTTACTAGCTTCACTATATGTTTTTGCTACTCCTCCTCCTAAGATAACCCGCCCTCCACCAACAGCCAAATTCCCAGTTTGAGTGATAAATGTTCCAGCATGCCTATGGAATGAATTTGGGGGAATGTTATTGGAATAGTCTATAACTTGTCCTGTTAGATGTTTTCCTGGATATCCCGGGGGCATCTGAGAAGCTTCAAATCCACAACCCTTAAACCATGGAAAGCTCCCACTGACAGTAAATACTCCAACACAGACTTCCTCTTTGAATTTAATATTCAATTCATCTAGATTTCCATCATAAGATTTTTTTGCTATGTCATATAGAGAAGTATCTACTATTGGCCACCTACCTTCTGCTTCTGGTGATCCATCCCTTCCATTTATCTCAAAAACATAGAAGTTGTAACTATCATTTTCCTTTAGAGCACATAGTCCAAAATAAATAATTCCATTAAAAGCCAGTTTTTCTTCTTCTAATAAATTAGTTAAAAATGGAACTACTATTGTATCTTCAATTTTCTTAACTAAATCGTTTCTCCCCTTTAGAAGTGGGTGTGGAGCAACAACACCCATTCCACCAGTTATATAATTTACCATCTCCCCCGGATGGCCCATTCTTTTATTGAATCTATCAATCAAAAAAGTATCTTCAGAATCAAACCTTTCTGGAAAATCTTTGGCGCTTCCTAAATATTTAACTTGACCTTCATGCACAGCGTAGAACACCATTACTTCCTCACCATAGAATCTTTCCTCTATAGTAAGCTTATCAACAGGAGGACAAATAATCCCTGATACCATAAAATCATCAACCGCACTTAAAGCCTCTTCAAGAGTATTGCATACTCTCGATCCTTTTCCATCAAGTAAATAAGGATATTTCACAACATACTTCTTCCCATTTTTGCCAAAGTTTTCCTTAAGAAAGGTTTTCGCAGATTCCGGATCGTAAAAGTTCTCAAAAGGAGGGCAAGGAATATTCCATTTTTTCATAAGGTCGTTTGTATTGCATTTATCTGCTTCCACGATCATAGCTTTTGAAGTTGGGCCCCAGCAAGCTATCCCTTTTTTTTCACAACTTTCCTTTAATCCTAGGGATAAGTATTTTTCCTGTCCGCCAATTACCATATCAATCTTATTTTCTGAAATATAAGATATAATATCATTAAGGTCATCAAGCCTCTTGACTCTACCATTATTTTCTTGAATTTCCTGTTTATAATCATTAAAAAATTGTTTCACATCATCAAAATTTCTAATCTTTACTCTATCATTCCCAATTGGCCATATACATTTTTTTTCAAATACCCCCCCTAGATTACCAGGTAGCACATGAACTTCAGATACATTTTTTGACCTAGTAATTGATTCTGCTAAAGCCCATTCTCTTGCTCCTCCACCTACAACAGCCCAAACTTCCCCCAAAATATCACTATCCTAAGTATATATTTTTCTTTCACATTCTCTTGTTTTTGTAAGACATTTCATTGTTTCTTCGGGTATATGTGTCGGATAATCTCCATTTATACATGCTAGACACAAATGCTCCTTTTTAAGCCCAATAGCTTTAACCAATCCTTTAATCGTTTGATATGTTACTGAATCGGCACCTATTTTTTCTGCAACATATTCCTCTGTATGTTGTGCTGCAATTAATTCTTTTTCAGTTGGCATATCTATACCATAATAACATGGATGTTTTATCGGAGGGCAAGTGGATATTATGTGAACTTCTTTTGCACCACTATCTCTTAACATTGTAACTATTCTTTTACTTGTTGTTCCTCTAACAATACTATCATCAACTAGAATTACTCTCTTTCCTCTAATTTCTCCCTTTATTACATTTAATTTATCTCTAACAGCAATGTCTCTTGAGATTTGTGTTGGCATAATAAAAGTTCTACCAATATATCTGTTTTTTATTAAACCCTCTCTTTGTTTAATCCCATATTTTTCTGAAAATCCTAAGGCAGCAGTCCTTGCGGTGTCGGGTACAGGTATAACTACCTCTCCTTCTCCTTCGAATTCAATGTTTTTTCCAAGTTCAATTCTAGTTTCATAAACGCTCTTGCCTTCTATAACAGAATCCGGGCGTGAAAAATAGACCCATTCAAACATACAATGAGCTCTTCCCTTGGGGCACAATACTCTTTTCTCAACCTTGTTACCCTCAATAACTATAGCCTCACCAGGTAGTAAATCTCTAACTAGGGAATATCCGTTCACATCCAATGCAACACTTTCAGAGGCAAAAGAAAATGCATTTTCATTCAAATTAGTTCTTTCCCCGAATACTAATGGCCTAATACCATAAGGGTCTCTGAAGGCTATTAATTTTTTTGGCAAAAGCATTACCGCTGAATAACTTCCATCAATTTTCTCCATTGTTCCTTGAATCGCTTCAAATGTATCGTTTTTAATTAACTCTTCGGAAAGAATATTTATCATAACTTCCGTATCTGATTTTGAATGGATACACCTATTTTTCTGTTCAAGTTCTTCTTTTAATTCTTGATAATTAGTAATATTACCGTTATGTGCAAGACCTATTCCATAAGGATAGCTTAAAAAGAAAGGCTGGGCTTCACATAGAGTATTCGTTCCAGCTGTGGGGTATCTTACGTGTCCAATGGCCTTTGAGCCTTCAAGTTTTGATAGCTCTTCTTTGTTGAATACATTTAGGACTAGACCTTTTTCTTTTTTCTGGTGAACTATCCCATCAAACGAGAGTATTCCAGCTGAATCTTGCCCCCTATGCTGAATAGACAGAAGTCCTCTGTAACATTCATATGCTGAATTGTTTGACGAAGTTCCTAAAATCCCGCACATTTTTATTTTTCCTCTAAGTATTTTAATACTGATTCAAAAACTTTCATACCAGAAATTCCATTTTTATTTTTATCAAAATAGGCTCTTTCAGGGTGAGGCATCATCCCGAATACATTTCCTTGTTCATTACAGATTCCTGCTATGTTATAAGCTGACCCGTTTGGATTCCAAGGATATCCTGCATACTCACCTTTTTTATCAACATAACGGAAAACTACTTGATCATTTTCAAACAATTTTTCAAAGTATTCTTTTTCCTTTTCCTTTGGGAATAATAATTTACCTTCACCATGAGCTGATGGAACTAACATTATTTCGTCTTTTGGTATATTTCTAGTGAATACACATTTACCCTTATTTTCATGTTTTAATAAAGTTGGTCTACATTCAAATCTTGCCGAATTATTTAAAAATAGACACGCATCTGGGTAATCCATTCTTTTAAATCCAGGTAGTAATCCTAGCTCTACTAACACTTGAAATCCGTTGCATATGCCCCCTACAGGCCACCCCTCATCTATGAATTTATGGAGATCATTTGCCATCTTAGCTCGTATTCTGGAAGCAAATATGGCCCCAGCTCTAACATAATCACCTGCAGAAAAACCCCCCGGTAACATAAGGCAGTTGTAATCGAAAATATCTTTGAGTTCTTTTAAATGAACAAGTTCTGGAGAGGCCCCCAATCTTTTGAAGGCTTGGTACATCTCTTCCTCATTGTTTGTTCCTTCTATTCTCAAAACACAAACTTTAATCTCTGACCTGTCCATTAAATCACCCCATGTGCTCCCAAATCGCGTTTTTCCATTTTTCTCTTAATTCCTCAATAGAGACGTCAATTATTGTAACCCCATTTTGTTTTATTGTAAGATTAGAACCTGATACTTTTCCTATTTTTATAAATGGTACTTTGTTTTTATTGAAAATGGATTCAAAGCTCTTTTCATCTTCGACTTCGACCACCCATCTAGTGTTTGACTCTGAAAAGAGGAATTCATCTGCCCTCATTTCTTTTAGAAGAGGTAATTCAATTTGAACCCCAAATTCACTGCCAAAAGTCATCTCAGCAATAGCTACAGCAAGACCACCTTCACTCAAATCATGGCAACTTTTAATTATTCCTTTTTTCATGGCATCTAATAAAGAATTCGAATAATTTATTAGATTTTGAGGATTCATCTTAGGAGCAATCCCTCCGTCAACTCCAATAATTCTGTAATAAAGAGATCCGCCAAATTCCCTTTCAGTATTACCAATAAGGTATATTGAATTCCCTTTCTTTTTCAAATTAGAACTTATTTTATGGTCAACATCATCAATTATTCCAATTCCAACTATTGTTGGTGTTGGGGGGCAGCTTCCAATCATACTTTCATTGTAAAGGCTTACATTTCCGGAAGAAAATGATACTAAAAGATCTTTAGTTGCAAAGTTT
>LNGD01000071.1 GCA_001587675.1 Candidatus Methanofastidiosum methylothiophilum | reverse complement strand
AAAAACCGCCCCTGCTAGAATTCCAAAATATTTGAACTAATAGCATATCACATTTTGGGGAATAATTATTTATGAAATTTTTTGAACTTTTTGCATCTACCGTCCATACTGCTTTAACTCTACCAGCTCCAGTTATAGTTTTTATCGATACTGGCTTACCGTCAATAAGAACATCTGTTTCTGACGCGGTAATAGAAATATCAGGATTTACTCTTTTTAAGCCATATTTTTTAATTAGTAGGGCGATAATTATTTTTTCTCTTAATGACCCAACTTCCATCCCAATTTTTCCAGCTCTTGAAGATTCAATTTCAGCAATATGGAAAAGTTTGGGGAGCTTACTCTTAATTTTTGATACAAATACGACATCATCAAATAGATCATTTAAAGGATTATACAAATTTTTCATATATTTTATTTCAGAACAATATTTAAATTATTAACCTCTAAGATCTAAAAAATGATTTAATAATAAATGGTAGTAACCTAATGATTTTAGGATCTTTAGTCAAGGAAATAATAGTTTTATAATGTTCATCGAAACTTCCAGATTTATCAAGAATATGTTTTTTTGATTTGATGAAGTCAAAAATTGCTCTGATTTCATCGTCACTTAGATTTTCATATATTTTTCTGAATAGAAGTCCCCTAGATATTTCCTTTCCTATTAGCTCATTACATTTTTTCTGGTATTCGGTATAATTGCCTAAAACTATAGATTCAACAAGACACTCAGAAGCCAAAGCACCATAGTATACACCGCCGCCTGAAAGTGGTTTCACATGACACGCTGCATCACCTAAAAGAAAAACCTTGTCTTTGTAAATCTCTCCTTTCCCAACTGGAATAATGCCGGCCTGGACTTCGATGGGTTTTTCTTTGATTTTCTTTTTCTTTAGAAATCTATAGAGAGATTCGGAGCTGTCTGAAACTGTCCCTATTCTAAAGATACCATCGCCTTCAGGAATAATCCAATTAAAAAAAGGTCTTTGTATATGCACTTCAACAAAATTTTCAAGCGATAAATCTGCTTTGACCCTTACCTGATAGCCCTTAAAGTATCTTAAATTAAAATCAAAGTCTTGGGCTCTGATCTTTGACAATGGACCGTCTGCCCCAATTAATATGTCTGATGTAATTTTCCTTTTACTGGTCTTAGTGATTATACTATCTTCTTTACGCTCAAATGAAAGGAACTTTTCACTAAGTGATATATCCAGACCTCTTGAAAGGCACTGATCAAAAGCTTCCCTATCGACTACAAAGGATACACCCTTCCTTCCAAGCTCAAATGAGTCATTTCCAAGGTAGACTATAGCCCCATCTATTCTGTTCTTGATTGAATCCTTGACGTCAAATTTTCTAAAATGACTGAAGAAGTCACTTCCTATAAGGCCAGAACATGCAACAGGTTTACCTACAGTCTTATGCTCTTCAATAATATTAACTCTGTATCCGTTATCTATTAGACATCTAGATGCTATTAGCCCACTCGGACCCGCCCCAATAACTGTTACATCCACATTCATAGATTGTTAGATTGTCTTATAAATAGTAATGCATAAACATATTAATAAAGAAAATTTATAGAGGTTATAAAAGAAAAAAGATATTGGTAATTAAATCTTTGTCCATTTTAATTCTGTCATCTTTGCTAAATTTGATGATTTTACCTTAGCACTGAAATAATAGCTTGTTGGACAAACGCCACATGCTTCACATACAGCATTCCCAGATTCTACTTTTTTAACTTCAGTGAGTTCGATCTTATATACATTGCTGTAGTATGCCACTATTAATTCACTGTCAGTTGGTGCCTTGACAAACTGTATATTCCCATCAGCATACCATTTTTCCCAAGGGGTCTGTTCGCACTGCATTGGTTGAAATTTCATTGTTGTTAAAGCACTACTTGTACAACCTAAGAAAAGTATTAGCAATGCTAAGGGCATAATAATTAAAATCTTCTTCATATATATCACCTCTAATTAAACAAATTTTAAAAAAATATATAAATATTATTATAAGGTTTAATATATATTGAAGTTATATATAAAAAAGAAAAAAATTAATCCTTTCTCTTGTAAATCATTGCACCCAATGCTATTGAAATTATTAAGAAGACTATGGATAATCCTTGGAAGATAACAAGTCTATTTGAAAGAGAGGATATTTCTGATTTTAGTTCGGCAATTTCTTTTGACTCTGTTTGGACTTCTTCAATGGAATTGAAAAGCTCATTAGCGTTGTACTGTATCATTTCAGAGATTGTGTCAGTTCCAGGTATTGCTTCTGGGAAATTGGAAAATACTATATGCCTTCCCCCTATTTCTTCTGCCATCTGGCCTCCAAGAGTTGTACCGCTCTGAAGATTATCAATTACAAAGGTTACCCCCTCATCCTTCCCTTTCTTCACCAGATTTTCAACATCCTGCGCTGAGAGTGTTTCGGGTGGCTGATATACTTGGACTACCTGCAATCCCATCCATTCAGAAAATGGTTTCTGCCATGCCATAACTATTGCCTTGTACTGTGAAGTTTGGAGCTCAGTTGCTTTGGCCTTAATTTCCTGGTTTAGTGCGTCAAGCTCTTTAGATATGTCAGCGGCATTTTTTTCGTAAAATGATTTATTTTTTGGGTCTATTTCAATAAGTGCATCTTTTATAGAATTTATTTTTCCCTTGGCAAGTTCAGGTGTTCCCCATGGTCCGTTTAAAAGAAGTTTTTTAACGTTTTTATTCTCAGACGCATTAATAAGATCTTCTAGCCATGGCTCAATCCCATGATACACTACCATTGATGCATTGTTTATTTCCGATACAACGCTTGGCCTTACGTCAAAGTGATCAGGACATATACCGGGCTGGACTAGGGCTATCGCATCTACCCTGTTGCCACCTACTTCCTGAACGAAGTATTTCATTGTTGTAGTCGTGCAAATAACTTTTATTTTTTCAGCCGATGAAAAAGTTGGCATTGCAGAAAGTATCAATGCTAAAACGAAAATCGAAACTATAATTTTTTTTATGATAATCGCCTCCTTTGGTATTACGAATATTAAATCCGTGTTACTAT
Organism: Candidatus Methanofastidiosum methylothiophilum; assembly: GCA_001587675.1. Taxonomy (GTDB): domain Archaea; phylum Methanobacteriota_B; class Thermococci; order Methanofastidiosales; family Methanofastidiosaceae; genus Methanofastidiosum. The sequence continues at coordinate 5,215 of LNGD01000071.1, read as the reverse complement.
TGAAAGTAATATATGTCTTATAAAGGTTTTGATTAGTTGAATAATAAATTATCACATGATGTCAATGAAGTTGGGAGATTTTTTAATAAGGGAAAAGAAAAACTAATTATAAGATAACTATAACATTATTAGTTAATTTTTTATATGACTCTCTTAGAGACGAAAAACTCTATATTGACGATATACTAGATGCTATCTATAAAATTTAAAATTATATCCAAGATATTGATTATGAAGAATTTATTTGTGACTTGAAATCAATAGATGCAGTTATTTGAAATTTAGATATAATTGGAGAAGCAACTAAGAATATTTCTAAAACTTTCAAGAATAGATATCCTGATATAAATTGGAAAGACCCTACTAGAATGAGAGACAGATTAATTCATGCATATTTTGGAGTTGACTTGGGAATTGTTTGGGAAACTATAAAGTTTAGAATTCCAGAATTAAAAAAGCAAATTGAAAAAATAAATGAAGATCTCAAATAATTTTTATATTAAAGAAAAAAAATCTTTTATTTAACTAATACCCTAATTTTACAGTTACTATTTTTCTATTGAAAATAATAAATAATAGAGAGAATATAAAGCAAAGTATATAAATATGATTCATCGTTATTAGCTGGCGATAAAATGAAAAAACTACTTATAATACTATTGGTCTTTGCACTGTTATTGCCTGGTATATATGCCGCACAAACTATAAACGACGAAACTCAAAAGGTCGTTACAATTGAAAATGATGTTAATGATGACCTTTTTATTTCAGGCGACAAAGTCATTATTAATGGAAATATTAACGGTGACCTATTTGCCGGTGCCGGAGAAGTACTAGTGAACGGTAATGTAACTGGGGATGCATACATTGCCGGAGGAAATGTCACTATAAACGGAAATGTTATTGGCGGACTTATTGTCGGTGCAGGTCAGGCAACTATTTCTGGAAATACCGGAAAGATAATAGCAGGTTGTGGAGATTTAGCAATAAAAGGAAATACAGATAAAATAATTGCTGTATCAGGAAATGTAAAGATTTATCCAACTTCAACTGTTCAAAGATATGCATACATATCAACAGGTGGATTTGAAAATCAAGGGACAATCCTAGGTGAATTAAATCTTTCTGCAGAGCAGTTAATCGAGAAGGGTAACGTAGGCTCATTCAATTATAAGAAGAGTACAGCATTTCAAGACTTCTCTAAAGGAATAAAATCTTTCTTCACAGTATTGTCCATACTTACAACTCTTGGAATACTAATCCTAGGAATTATCTTCATAAAACTCTTCCCAAAACTATTCTTTGGTCTTGAGAAAGAAGTAGAAAAGGATTACATCATAAAGACAGTTGTCGGATTCTTCTTGATAATCGGCGCCATAATCGGACTGATAATACTTGCAGTCACAATGATAGGACTTCCGCTTGCATTAATTCTTGGAATGTTCTTCATAATGGCTCTTATGATATCAGGACTTGTCGTTTCCTACTGCACAGGTAACTTTGTTACAAAGAGATTGAATTTCAAGACAGGAGAGCTTGGGATCTTTATAATAGGATTTGCCATAATAATAATCCTAAAGATGATCCCAATACTTGGCTTTATTGTTGGACTTGTAGTAGTAAGCCTTGGATTTGGGTCAATCTTCTATGCTGTAAAAAACAACTGGAAGACAATAACGGCTAAAAATTAAATATTTATTTTTTTATTTTATTATTGTGTTTTTTATTATAATAATCTTTATAAACTTCTTAAGAACCGTTCTTTCAATGATAAATCCAAACAACACTAGAATGGTTCCTGGATGGAAGTTTGCACCCGTTCCAATATGCTATGGTGGAGACTTAAGAGCAATTGCATTCTGCTGCCATCCTGGATACCCCCTAACATTTTCATTCAAATGCGGCCTTCCTAAAGCCTTAGAAGAACTTGGAATAACGAAGGAAGAATACATCGAGATAAAAGATAAATTCTCAAAAGAGCACGACTGGGATAGTGAACTTGTCTGCTTTAAATCACTGTCTTACTGCTGCATGAGGAGAAACGGCTGCATGGGTGGAAGAGATATAGCTCTATCGAAAAAATATAAAGATGAAGAGGCCTTTGAGAAGTATTTTGCTCTAAAAAGGAAGCTATGCGTTGAAATATTAAAAATAGCCAGAAACAAAGAAAAGGTAAAAGAACTTCTAGAGTATGAGCTTTCTAGACCAGAGCCTTTAGTCGAGTAATATTATTTTTGATGCTGTCCCGCTCATTAAAGACTGAAGACCCTGCAACAAGTATATCTGCACCTGCGTCTCTAATTTTTTTAATATTTTTTTCTGTTACTCCACCGTCAACTAATATCTCAATGTCATGCCCCTTCAATAACTCCTTTGCCTCTTTTATTTTAGGAAGCATGGATTCTATGAAACTCTGTCCCCCAAATCCGGGGTTAACAGTCATCAAAACTAGGAGGTCCATTGAATCTAAAAGATGAGTTATAGTGTTTATGGGTGTTGAAGGATTCAAAGCAATTCCTGATTTAACTCCAAACTCCTTAATTTTATTCAGTAATCTGTGTGGGTGGTATGATGCTTCAATGTGAAAAGATATATAGTCTAGAGAAGTATTCCTTTTTCCACTTTCTAAAGACTTAAAAAACATTTCAACATAGTCTGAAGGGTTTTCAATCATGAGATGGACGTCCAGGGGCAGCTTTGTAACCTTTGAGACAGCTTCAACTACAAGAGGGCCTATTGTGATATTTGGTACAAAATGGCCATCCATTACATCCATGTGAATAATGTCTGCACCTGCATTTTCTGCTTCCTTGATATCCTCTCCCAATCTAGAGAAGTTGGCAGAAAGTATAGAAGGTGCAAGCTTTGCCATAAGTTAAAACTCCTTGTTCTCAACTTTTTTCCAATCACACATGAACTTATCTATGCCTATGTCAGTTAAGGGATGATTTATGAGCTTCATAAGGACATCATATGGAACTGTTGCTATGTCTGCACCAACAAGTGCAGCTTGCAGAACATGAATGGGGTGTCTTATGCTTGCAACAATAACTTCTGTTTCAAAGAAGTAGTTCCTATAAATCTGGAGTATTTCAGCAATTAGGTTCATCCCGTCAGTTGAGATATCGTCAAGTCTTCCAACAAATGGTGAGACATAGGAAGCCCCTGCTTTTGCGGCAAGCAATGCCTGTGTTGCAGAAAATACAAGAGTCACGTTGGTCTTGATACCTTCTTTAGAAAGCTCTTTGACAGATTTTAGGCCATCCTTTGTCATTGGAATCTTTATTACAACATTTTTGTGGATATCAGATAGTTTCATGGCCTCTTCAATCATGCCTTTTGAATCCGGACACGTGACTTCGGCAGATACCGGGCCATCGACAATTTTACATATCTCCTGAATAATTTCCTTGAAAGGTTTTTTTTCTTTTGAGATTAGGGATGGATTCGTTGTTACTCCTTCAATTAATCCAAGACTTGCAGCTTCCCTTATCTGGTCAATATTTGCTGTGTCTAAAAAAAACTTCATCTTATCTCTCCATAATAATAATTATTTTTTCATCGTTATAACTTTTTTTGATAATTTACATATTTCATCTGATGTGAGATTATATATATTCATCAAAAGCTCATAATCCCCGCTCTGGGCAAATGTATCCCTTATTCCACATCTTAAAACTGGAACTGGATACTCTTCAGAAAGAATTGAAGATACAAGTGCACCCATCCCTATATAGATATTATGCTCTTCCGCAGTGACAACGCAGCCTGTCTTTTTTGCAGCTTTGATAATGCCATCTCTATCTATTGGTTTAATTGTGCTTAGATTTAATACGCCTGCAGAGATACCTTCAGACTTCAATTTTTTTGCCGCTTCTATTGATTTAGATACCATTATACCAGATGCAATAATTGTAACGTCATTTCCATCGACTAACTGGGATACTTTCCCTAGTTTAATCTCATCTTCACTTTCAAAGACGTTTGGCACTTTGCTTCGTCCAAGTCTCACATATGTTGGGCCTTTTTCCAAAGATATTCCCCTAATTGTTTTTTTAGTTTCAAATGTATCGGCAGGCACTATGACCTTCATGTGGGGGAGCGCACACATTAGCGATAAATCCTCAATCATCTGGTGTGACACACCGTCCTCTCCAACTGTTATACCTGCATGAGTTGCAACAATCTTAACATTCATTTTTGGGTAAGCTATAGATTGCCTTATCTGGTCATATACTCTCCCAACGGCAAACATTGCAAATGATGAGGCAAAAACAGTTTTTCCTGTTGTGGCAAGTCCAGCTGATATTCCAATCATATTTTGCTCAGCTATACCGATATTGAAAAATCTATCAGGAAACTTCTTGCCAAATGAGGAAGTCTTTGTTGAAGAAGATAGATCAGCATCAAGGACAACTATATCTTTCCTATTTTCACCAAGTTCGGCGAGCACCTCACCGTATGCGTCTCTTGGAACCCCAAATCCTGTCATGAACTCGCCTCCAACTCCTTCATTGCAATTTTAAACTCATCATCTGTTGGGGCTTTGCCGTGGAATGAAACATTGTTTTCCATAAAGGATACACCTTTTCCCTTCACAGTATGAGCGATAATTACTTTGGGTTTATCCGTTATCTTAAGCCCTTCATTAATTGTGTCAATTATCTCTTTGAAGTTGTGACCGTCTATTTCGTATACTTTCCAGTTGAATGCTTGAAGTTTGTCTTTTAGTGGCTCTAAGGCCATTACCTTTTCAGTTGGCCCGTCTATTTGGAGCTTGTTTCTATCTATGATTGCAGTTAGATTTCCAAGCTTAAAGTTTGGTGCTGCCATCATGGCTTCCCAGACCTGCCCCGACTGAAGCTCTCCATCACCTAGTACTACAAATACTCTAGACTGGCTACCATCAAGTCTGAGACCAAGTGCAATGCCTGTTGCTATAGATAGTCCCTGGCCCAAAGAACCTGTTGAAATTTCAATACCGGGGGTCTTAGTGCATGGATGGCCCTGCAGGAGGCACTCCGGTTTTCTTAGTTTCTTTAGTTCATTGACATCAAAGTAACCGGATTCTGCAAGCGCTGCATATAACGATGGGCATGCGTGGCCTTTACTCAAAATGAATCTGTCTCTTCCGCTCCAAGAAGGATTTTTAGGGTCGTGATTCATTATATGGAAGTATAGTGAGGTCACAATGTCTGCAGAAGATAGTGATCCA
>LNGD01000070.1 GCA_001587675.1 Candidatus Methanofastidiosum methylothiophilum | reverse complement strand
CCATTCGCCGTCCCTTGATCTTCTGGTCTTTGCAGCTTGCCCTCGGGGTTTACTTGCAGTTTGGCCAGGGTCTGACGTGATAATTGTAGCGTCCTGTGCAACACCCTTTTTTATGCCAAGCCCTTTTGATTCAATCTGCCTCTGAAACTCTTCCCATATTAGCCTGTCTTTTCCGCTATTTGCCAGGCGCTCCCTGAAATACCATACAGTTGAATAATCCGGAACTTTTTCAGGGAAACCCAAGAAATTTTGAAAGGAAAGCCTATCATTCACCTGCCGTTCAAGCTCTTGATCCGATAGCCCGTACAATCCTTGAAGGATAAGCATCTTTACCATCAGAATCTCGTCCATGTTAGGCCTTCCTCCTTTCTCACCCTTGTTATCGTAAAGGCCAAAAACTATAGGTGCAAAGGCCTTCCAATTGACATGCTTACTAATCTCTGCTAATTTATCGCCTATTTTCAGCAACTTTTCGTACCTTTCCTTAATCGCCATATCCAATAAAGTCGTCATGATAACTAAAACCCACTATTAGTATATAAATTTAATCAATAGCGGGAACAGAACCGAAGTTTATCAAAATTCTCTTTAGATATTATTTTAAAAAAGAAACTGTTTCTTGATAATAGAAAATAAACAAAAAGACTTAAATAGTTATTAACTTAAATAAAAAATAATAGGTGATTTTATGAAAAAAATATATGCAATATTAATATCTGTACTGTTTGTAGTAAGTGTTTTTGGAGTGGCTTCGGTATTTGGATCAGTCGAATGCTCAATAAAAGCTTCTCCAGCTACTGTAAGGGTAGGCGACAATATTACCGTTGTTTCTTCGTCTAGCACAGTTACAGTTTCTGGAAATGCTGGTGTAACATTAATATCTGGACCCACACTCGACAACGGGAAGTATGTTTTAGTTTACAAAGCTATTACTGCTGGAGATGTTAACTTCAAGGCAAGTGGTGGTTGCAATGCCACAGTCAAAGTATATTCAAGGGATCTCCCATTCAAGTTCTTTGCAAAACTATTCGGACTTGGAAAGCCTGAATAAATTTAATTTTTTAATATTAATTCTATTTCTTCTTTCCCCATCCCAGGCTTAATTTCGTCTGAGTATAATATTTCAATGATTTTGATATCCATTTGTGAATATTCCTGAGTTGCTGTATAGCCTTGATAGAAAATACTGTCACGATATTTATTGGAATCTTTCATTAGCCCCAAAGATTGAGTAAGCTCTTCTCTTATCATGTGAGACCGTTCCTCTTGGTATACTAATTTATCAGTTGCAATGCAAATACTAGCCTCATAAATAACATTGTTTTTCCATTTAGTATTGAAATACCCCCAATTTCCTGGAACTGCATCACAAATTGAAAATTCAGAAAGTGGCACAAAATTAATATTAATATTCTCATTATCACTTACTATTGAAATATTAATTTTATCTCCAATGATCAAATTAAGATCAGATATAACACGATTCAATGTTTGAATATCTCTTTCATTTGGGCTACCGTTAACTTTGATTCTTATATCGGTATTCCATTTTCTTATAACTTCTTGGTTATTCCCATATTCTGTGCCAAGGGCTATTTCTTTGAAGTATTCAATTTCACTTTCAGTATATTTTGAATTTGACTCTTGAGTAGGTATGGTCCTATTTTCTTCAATGTATAAGCATCCAACTATCAAAAATAAAAATATAAAGAATATTAGTAATAGTCTTGATTTAATCACGATAGGACATAGGTAAGGCAATATATAATTATATCTAAATTGCGTTATCCAAATACATAAGTTTAAAAAATCCAAAGTCTAGATTATTTTGAAAAATATGATAACTAAAGATGTGATAAAAAATCTGCTGCATGAGATAATATGTGCAATAGATTCATTAGAATATGAGATATCTATCAAAGAAATAGAAGACCATATAGAAGCAAATACGCTAATGGAGTTTCTATCAAAAAATGTTAGTATCTGCCAGCTAACAAGCGATGAGTGTGATGAGATTAATAACAAGTTGAAAATATATCTAGATACGGCCAGACCCCAGATAGAAAAATATTGGGGAATAAAAAATTCAGGTTTATGTTTGCTTGCATCTTTGTTAATAGAAGAGTTCTGGAATTAATTATTATTCAGTTTATTCTTTTTTCTATAATAATATATAATGACCAAAACGAGGATTATTGGTACTGAAAACCTCAAAATTATTGCAAGAAGTAAGAATTTTTCGTTTGACATATTAAGCCTCTTAGATTTCTTTTTCTAAGAAATAGTAGAATAGAGTAGCACTCAATAGGTCAGCTGCCCCTCCGGGACTAATATTTCTTTTTAAGAAATCCATTTCGAGGTCCAAAATCTTTGAAAGCCCTATTGGGGTCAAAATACCGCCAACTTGAAGGATTTCAGAGGCTTTTTTTTGGACGTCATAATATGCGTCAATTCCATTTCTGGATATTATGTTTGTATCTTCGGCAACTGACATAATGGCAATTAATGCATGAAGGGAGGATTTATTAATATCCTGTGTAATTTGGTAGGCCTTTTTGAATTCAGGTAAACCTATATCCATTACTGTAGGGAGCCCTTTTTCAACTTCTCCCCTTATTCCAGTTATCCCATATTTTACGAAAGTATTTTCTCCCTTTGAAAGATTTTTTTTACTTTTCTTGATAGTCCCAAGTTCTTTTTCAGTTATACCTTTTGTAATCTTTGCTACAGATGAGGAAATATTTTTTGTAGAGAGCTTTCTTTTGCTTAGTAAATAGCCTGAAGAACCCAATATAAGATAAAACAGAAAGATAAGGCCTTTTTGGGTGTTGATACCGTTAGTTACCTCAAACATTCTGTGTTCAACTTCAAGACCTAGTTTTCTCAAAGGTGGTAACATATTTTCTAAATCGCCTTTATAATTATATCCAAAATGAGAAACTTCCTTGAAACCCTGGCTTAATACTGCTGTGCTCTTCATGAAAAGAGTAAAATCCATATCTCTATGGGCTCCTTGAGAAAAAGGAGTAACGAGCCCGGGTTTGGGATGAGAGGATACTTCAAGCAGGATGCTCCTAGTTGCAAGTTCACCTAAAATATCAACTTTTTTCATAGATATGCCTCAATGCATTTTCTTTTGATTAGTATAACGTCCCGAAGCCCTTTGCCTAGCAATGTATCAGTTTCAGTCGCATACTCTTTAAGGTTTATGCCATAGCCATTTTTAAGAGTAATTTCTACATCAATTTTTATTCCCATCCAAGATTCAAGTTCATTACAAGTGGATAACAGATCAATTAATTCATCATGTGGATAGTTTTTGACAATTAAGTCAAGGTCAGATTTATCATGAGTATAAGGTAGCTCTGTTACTATCTCTAAAGATGCAGACCCCCAAACACCTATTTTGAATTTTTCCCTTACTTCAGTCAAAGCCTTTAATGAAGGCGTCCGAGGTTCATAGTCAAAGTTAGATACCTCAAAGGGAGAAATAAGTTTAGTTATTTTGTTTCCCATGATAAATGAACCAAATCTTAATCTCTGACCGTTTTCTGTGTAAGGATGGACAAATCCTATGAATACTTTCTCATTTTCAGTATAATAGTTTTCTCCAGTTGTTGCTTCGATTTCTTCACGTCTAACAATCCCAGGTAATTTATTCTGAATGATGAGCTGTTTAAAATTTTCATTATGGATTAGAGAAGTATCAATGTTTTTCCAGTCAGAAAAAACAAGGTCATGTCTCTGGAAAATCATATTTTATCTTTACCTGCCTTTGACCCAGCATGGGTCTTTAACACTTAAAGTCTGGTAGTCAAGCTGAGCTTGTACCAGTAAATCAAACATTTTTGTTTTGATTGGGCCTTCAATCAAAATAGGCTCATTGTTATCTTCATAGCCTTTTGGAATTATTGCTGGTTTTAATTCAAGAACTGTTTTATCTGAATTAAGAATTACATCCTTTTCTACTTTAGCTACTTTTGATTTAATTCTCAAGATGCTTCTGCACGCTCTTTCAATAGTTTGATATGCTGAAAGTGTTGTCTCACGAACATATACCTCATAGTCAGGTTGAGTTCTCTGCCTCATATAAGTAATGATTTTACCATCTTTGTCTAATACATGCCCAGATTCAACGACGGGAAAGCTATCTCCTGTGGGAAGACCACCGACAACAGCTTCTTTAAACTCATTGCCAACGTCAGATCTTACAAATGCAATATCTTCTCTAACAGGTTTTCCGTTCATAGTAATCCAGCCAAATTCCTGTGTGCCATAAATATCGTTTACTCTTGCTCCAAGTATATCTTTGATAGCATCTACTGCTTCTAGATCTAAGGGTGTCCCAATACAGTTTACGATATCAACATGGGGCAGGTCATCCGCAATGTTAAGTTTTATGGCATCTTTTAATGCACATTTTAAGAATGAGGATTCGCCAAAAATCACAGTTGGCTCCTTGAAATAGAGATCCATTAGGAAAGAATCTCTTGATGATTTTGTTAAAAAAGACCAAGATACGCCAAGCTCTTCCAAGGCGTTTCTAGTTATAGCATTTAGAAGTGGAGGGTAGCAAAATAATGCCTTGTGACCTTCCTTTACGCCGGCCATTTTCAATGCGTTTTTTCCGACATTTTTTCTATACTCTTTTTCATTTGGGGTTATACCAACGATATTCTGCCAAGCAGTTGTGCCTGTGGTAAAAGTAATATATGCATAATTAAGCGGTGTATGAACCTCTTCTATAACATGGGCAGCAGTTGGGCCGTTAATACCCTTATCAGAAAGAGTTCTTCTTTTCATCTCATTAAAAGAGGGAACTGTAGAAAAAGTTTCAACACTATCCTTTAATTCTTGAAAATAAGGATTTATTTTTTTTTCCATTTTTAATTCCTCAATAAAAAAATTTTAAAATAAAGGAAAATAAATTATAAAAGTTCGGGCAATAGCTTTTCGTATTCTTCCTGGATCTTCATGATGGCTTCCATTCTTTTCTTTCTGCCGCCTCTTTCTGCACCGAGTTCTCCTCTGTGCCATATCCCGAGTTGGTCTTCTTTGCCCTGTTTTCTAAGTTCTCTGACTTCTTTAATTGCTTTTATGATTGAAGATCTCATGTCTTCGGGCTTTTTGACCATTTCATCAATACCACCAAGGTCATAGAAGTACTCTGCACCTGATGCAAATACTGGGTTTGTCTTGACAAGCTCATTAAGTCTCTCTAGAGGAATCTTTGTAATAACTGCAATACTTGTTGTTGGCATGACGTGAACGATTGTACCGTATTCAGCTGGAAGTGCAAGTATTCTGTCTGACAATAATCCGTGACATAAGAATCCACCGCTAACTGCTCTGCCTATAATCATTCCAATTACTGGATGACCGGCAAGCCTTGCATCTTCGATTGCGAACTGGTAGGAAGCTGTTCCTTTTGTCATTCCGACAATTTCTTCGATTTTTCCTGGACTGTTACCTGGCGTATCAATGAGTAATATTATAGGTCTCTTTTTGTCTTTTGGTCTTTCCTTATCTGCATCGATTGTAGCATATATCGCTTGAGAAAATTTGTAGGCTTCTTCCATTCCTAAGATTCCACTGTAGACTACTCTAAATCTTGGATTTGGTCTCTTTGAGTTGTTAGCGAGAACTGAACAGACTTCTCCGTCAATCATTGCTTGACCTACCATAACTGGTGGTGCAAGTTCTGGGTCAAGGCGGGTGTTGCCTATTACATTCTCCTGAAAGGTGTCCTTGTCAAATATTAACTGAATTGCCTCATCAGTCTTACCAATTAATGATTTAATCATTTAATGCCTCCTTGGTCTTCTTTTAACAACTGAAAGAAACTTGTCCTGTGGCATCTCTGGTATCTCATCGACGTTCTCATTACCGTAAATCCTCCAGAGGTCTTTTGAATCTTTTATCTTCTTTTCAGCGGCCAGCTTTACAACTTCAAGGTTTTCTTCAACAAGCTGTGGTGAACCGACTTTTCTAGTCTTTGAAATCTTACTCATTGGCTCATCAACTATGTTAACAATAGTGTCTCTAAATGCTCCGATTGTATCTTTTATCAAATAATCGACGTCACCAAGGATGTATTTTGATCTAGCTCCCATTGTTCTCCAGATAAGAGCTCTGTCAGATGCATCAAATTCGTCCTTACCAACTTCTTGCTGGATAACTTCAGGTCCTGTAAGTCCAATTCTTCCAAAGTCATTTGCGATGACAACATCTGCACTTAAACATACGAATCCTTGGGCACCGTAAGCACCAATTGTACTTCCGGTAAGTGCAATATATGGTACCTTGTTTTGAAGTTGCCATATTGTCTCCATTGATTCAGAGTGCATAAGAAGTCCTGCGTTTGCTTCATGAAGTCTAACTCCACCAGAGTCAAAAGAAACTATACAGATTGGTTTTCTGTCGTCTGGAACATTTCCGTATTTTTCCTTCATCTTTTCATATGTTCTCAAGGCAAGTTTCATTGTGTATGCCATCTTAGCTCCATTTACTTCACCAAGCGCACCACCGACGAATTTTCCTTCTTGAGATATGACAAATACAGGGTGTTTTTTTATCTTACCAACACCAACTGTAATTCCATCATCAAATTCAACTGCTTCACCAAGAATAAGCAAGTGTGGGCTTGTCATTTTATCTCTTGGTCCAAGGAACTCTTTGAAGGTATCTTTATCTACTATACCGTAAGCTCTTTCTCTTGCAGTTGCTTGATAAAAGCTCTTACTTTGAAGATCATCCCAATTAATTTTCATATAATCACCTTACTGGAGTCCTCCGCCGTTCTCAACTGCCTGTTGAAGTCTTCTAATAACTACAGCAGGTGTGGCTGCATTGTCATTTATGCTTACTTTTACTCCTGATAATCCAGATTTGTCAATGAATTTTTTAACAACTGTTTCCCAAACGTCATCAAATCCGACGACTGTTGTTAATATATGGACTTTGACTTTTCCTTTGAGTGCATTTTCTTTTTCAATCAATACCTCAAGATCTCCACTAGAAACGACTCCAATGTGTGACCATTCGTCTTTTAAAGTCTTAGGGGTTTCGGGCTTGAATTCATAGTTTAATTCTGTTAAAGCCATTTATTCCCCTCCATTATTTGACTTATCCATGTGTTTTTCAATGAAGTCTGTGTGGAATACTCCTCCTCTGAAGATCTGATTTTTCATGACTTTTTTGTGGAATGGAATTGTTGTGTTTATACCTTCAATTATGAATTCATCAAGTGCTCTGTACATTCTGTCAATTGCCTCGTTTCTGTCTTCTCCCCAGACAATTAATTTTGCAATAAGGGAGTCATAAAATGGTGGAATCTGGTATCCTTGGTAACATGCTGTATCGACTCTGACAAATGGCCCTCCTGGAAGGATAAGTTTTCCTATCTCACCAGGTGAAGGAACGAAAGTTTTTGGATCTTCAGCATTTATTCTGCATTCAATTGCATGCCCTCTTATTAGAACATCTTTTTGGGTATATGGTAATTTTTCTCCAGCTGCAACTCTTATTCCTGTTTTTACAATGTCAATGTTTGTAATCATTTCAGATACACAGTGTTCTACCTGAACCCTTGTGTTCATTTCCATAAAGTAGAATTCATTTGTCTTATCGTTGAACAAGAATTCAACTGTTCCAGCACCTTCATAATTTGCAGCTAATGCTGCCTTTACTGCAGCTTCACCCATCTTCTTTCTGATTTCAGGTGTTATTGCAGGTGAAGGCCCTTCTTCAACAAGTTTCTGGTGTCTTCTCTGAATAGAGCAATCTCTTTCACCTAAGTATATAGCATTTCCATATTGATCTGCTATAATCTGAATTTCTACGTGTCTTGGTTGTTCAATGAATTTTTCAATATATACATCTGGATTTCCAAATGCAGCCTGTGCTTCGGCTTGACAAGACCTCAAAGCGGATTCTAATTCTTTATCGGACTTGACAAGTCTCATACCCTTTCCACCGCCACCTGCTGAGGCTTTACAGATGACAGGACAGCCGATTTTCTTTACGAGTTTATCGGCTTCTTCAAAAGTTTTTATAATTCCATCTGAACCTGGTGTAACTGGTACACCACCTTTCTTCATAGTATCTTTAGCTGTTGCTTTGTCTCCCATTAAATCAATAGATTCCGCACTTGGACCTATGAATTTAATTCCATTGGCTTTACAAAGCTTAGAAAATCTGGAGTTTTCTGCAAGAAATCCATAACCGGGGTGAATACCTTCTGCGCCCGTGACAATTGCGGCGTTAATGATATTCATCATGTTCAAGTAACTCTTAATTGAT
>LNGD01000069.1 GCA_001587675.1 Candidatus Methanofastidiosum methylothiophilum | reverse complement strand
AAAAGATGAAGAAATTCCTTATAATCTATTATTGCTAGCCGATGAAACAATCGAGGCAATTAATAGGTATATCAATGATTCTGAAATTTTCATATTTGAAAAGGATAACGAAACTATAGCAATCTATGTACTCCAAAAAATAAGTGATTACACTATTGAAATAAAAAATATAGCAGTGGATACAAAACATCAAGGTCAAGGCATAGGTAAGCTACTATTAAGAGATGCCATAGCTAGAGCAAAAGCGAAAGGGTTCAAAACAATTGTTATTGGGACTGGTGATACAGCACCTAAACAGTTACATCTATATCAGAAAGTAGGGTTTGAGATATTTGATATAAAAAAAAGATTTTTCCTAGATAATTACCCAAATCCAATATATGAAAATGGTGTCCGGCTAAAAGATATGATAATGCTAAAAATAGAACTGAGGTAATCCTTATTTGGTCTAGACACATCAAAAGTTTAAATTTTTTTTATCTTGATTATTAAGTTCCACAGTAAGTTTTGTACCCAACTTCAGATTCCGGCGGATGTTGAAATTCTTCCTTCACATTTCCATAGTCATAAGGATTTTTCAGAGCTTTAAGTAATCTTTCAAATTCTTTTTTATCCCTTATCGCTTTTTCAACAAGATAATTTCTAGGTATCACGGCTGGGTTGGTATTCTGCATTGTCTTTTGAGTTTTTGCCGGGTCTTGTTGTCTTATTCTAGATTTCCACCTAATAAACAAATCCATTTCGTCATCTTCAGTAAAAGGATTTCCATTATTAGAGAGTATGAAAAAAGTATTAGTATAATCTCTTTTGTATTTACTCATTAATCTTAGAAGGTCCATTATTAGATCTATATCCCCCTCCTGATTACTGAGAAGGCCTAATTTTTTACTCATCATTTTGATATATGCATTTTGAAATATTTCATCAAATCCATTAATAATCTCCTCTGCAATTTTGATAGATTCTTTCTCTTCTTCATGTATCAGAGGAAGCAGTGCTTCTGCTAGTTTTGCTATATTCCATTTCAGTATAGATGCTTGATTGCCAAATGAATATCTGCCTTGTGTGTCTATTGAGCTATATACTGTTTCTAGATCGTAAGAATTCATGAATGCGCAAGGACCATAGTCTATTGTCTCTCCAGATATGCATGTATTATCAGTGTTCATGACACCGTGAATGAATCCAACTCGAAGCCATTCAACAATTAGGTCTATCTGTTTATTCATGACTTTTTTCAGTAGTGCTTGCGCAGGATTATCCATATTTTTTAATTCAGGGTAATGTCTTTCTATTGTATAGTCGAGTAATTGCCTCAACTGTTTCATTCCTTTGAAGGCTGCATACTCAAAAGTTCCTATGCGTATATGACTTTCAGCAATTCGCGTTAATATGGCCCCTGGTAGCTCTATTTCTCTTCTTACCTTGTCCTTCGTTTCGATAACGCACAGGCTTCTTGTAGTAGGTATATTTAGGTAGTGCATTGCCTCACTTATCAAGTATTCCCTAAGCATTGCTTGAAGTGTTGCACGCCCGTCCCCTCCCCTACTATAAGGTGTTCTCCCAGATCCCTTTAGCTGTATATCATAAAGTTTGTCTTTTAATCTAATCTCACCCAAAATAATTGCTCTTCCATCTCCAAGTATTGTAAAATATCCAAATTGATGGCCTGCGTATGCCTGGGCGAATGGTTTTGAATCTGGAATTATTTTATTGCCTGAAAAGTAATCAACTATTTCATTCTCGCTCAGACTAATGTTTAATTTTTTAGCCAATTCTTTATTATAATAAAAAATACTTGGTTCCTTTACTTTTTCAGGTGCCTGCAATGAGTAAAATGTTTCATCCAGAGAAAGATATGTATTATTCAATTTGATATGGCCATCATTATTCATTCTTCTTTATTTATTCCCTATATATTTAACTTGGTCTACTTTAAAAAAACGAACTTGATTTAGTATTTAACTGGAAAATATTTATTAAGATTAAAAGATACTTATATTTTAATATGAAAATAGGATACCCCTGTATCAACAGAAGCATTGGATGTAAGGCAAATTCTACCTTTCGATTAGTAAATTATTCTGAAAGTAATCTAATTGAAAAAGTTACCAATAATCTTGATTGCCTTAGTAAGATATTAAGATACAATCTAGATAATAATTTACTCTTCTTTAGAATAAGTTCAGATTTAATCCCTTTCGCAGGCCACCCTATATGCACTTTTAATTGGCAAGAATATTTTAAAGAAAGATTTCAGGAAATTGGAAATTTCATATTAGAAAACGACATTAGGATATCAATGCATCCTGACCAGTTTGTATTGATAAACTCTAACAACGAGTCAATAGTGGCAAAGAGCATTCTAGAGTTAAATTGGCATTGTGAAGTTTTGGATTCAATGGGACTTGATGAAACGGCCAAGGTGCAGATTCATGTAGGAGGGATTTATGGTGACAAAAATTCAGCAATCGAAAGATTTGTAGACAACTACAAAAAACTTCCAAATTTAATTAAGAAACGATTGGCCATAGAAAACGATGATAAATTATATTCTCTAAAAGATTGTCTTTATGTATCTAAAAAAACAAGCGTTCCAGTTATTTTTGATTCTTTTCATCATAGCTGCCTAAACAATGATGAATCAATGGAAGAGGCAATAAAATTATCTGAAAAAACGTGGAAAAATCAAGATGGCATTCTAATGACAGATTATAGCTCACAAGCCCCAAATGAAAGATTTGGAAAGCATGCAATCCATATTGATGTAGAAAATTTTAGAGATTACTTAAAACAAACTAGAGAACATGATTTTGACATAATGCTTGAAATTAAAGATAAAGAAAAAAGTGCTTTAAAGGCAATAGAAGTGTTCAAAAATCGATTTACCTAATAAATATAATAAGAAATTTAATAAGCACCTTTTGGATGCATTATCCAGGTTATTTAGACAAGTTGAATAATAATTTCTCCAATATCTTAGCATTGGAACTGTGTAAAAAAATTTAGTATTCGATTTCTTTAAATTTTTTGGAACCGTTGCATCTGGGACAACCAGCCTCTCTCGTAAATGGGCCATACAAATACCAGAGTTCATATCCCATGGAGCAATAGTTTAGAATTTATTGGAATGAGTTCAGATATGCTTCAAATAATATTATGCGTATTTCTGAAATATAGTACGTTAGTTTTAAAAAGTTAGTACACTTATCGGTCACATTACTAAGAATATTTCTGGTTATAAATATTCAAGTAATATAGATAGATATCGATTAAGTTGTTGAAGGAGGTTTATAATTATGAGTAAAAACGCATTGTCTCAAGAACCACCTGGTGGGAGATGGACGATTGTTATAGTGGGTATTATGCTCCACTTGTGTTTTGGATCCATTTATGCTTATGGCGTTTTGAGAAATCCATTGCTTGATTATTTCAAGTCCAGAGGATTAAATCCTACGGCTATGGACATGACTTGGCCATTTATTGTATTCTTAGCATTTTTCTCTATGTTTATGCCATTGGCTGGTCCGTATATCCAGAAGATGGGGCCAAAAAAAGTATGTATGGTTGGTGGAGTGCTTTGTGGATTAGGTTGGCTCGCAGCCTCTTTTGCCACCTCCCCCTTGATGTTAATTCCATTATATGGAATTATTGGAGGTATTGGTGTTGGGATTGCATACGGTGCACCTATAACAACTTCAGCTCAGTGGTTTCCGGATAAAAGAGGGCTTGCTGTTGGATTGACAGTGCTAGGATTCGGATTCTCGTCGGCGGTAATTACCTACACGTCCAAATTTTTACTGGGAAGGGGTATAGGCATAATGAATATCTTGCAGATGTTTGGAATTATTTTTATCATAATGAGCATTGTGTTGTCTCTTATGTTAAGATTCCCCCCTGCAGGTTGGAAGCCAAAAGGCATGACTGCAACTGCAAGTGGCCCATCCCGAGTTGATTTCATGAGAAATCAGATGGTAAAAACTTCAAGCTTCAAGGGACTTTGGATTTGCTACACAATCGGAGCGCTATCAGGACTTACAGCTATTGGAATTGCTGGACCTGTCGGAAAAGAAGTGTTTACAAATGCTGGTTTAAGTTCTGAAGTAGCGAATAATCTAATTTTTACCCTTATCTTGCCTTTTGCCATATTTAATGGCGCCGGCAGACCAATATTTGGAATCCTGACAGATAAACTCACGCCAAAGATAACTGCAATAATAACATATATGTTAATTATCATAGCATGTTTAGTCATGTACACAGGTTACAGCAGTGTTTTGGCATATATTATCTGTTTCTGTATCCTTTGGGGATGCTTAGGCGGATGGCTTGCTATAGCTCCAACTGCCACTGCAATTTATTTTGGAATGAAGGACAATGCTAAGAATTATGGACTTGTTTATACTGCATACGGTGCTGGTGCCATCATCGGTGGAATAGTATCTGCACAGGCAAAGGATATCTTAGGGGCATTCCAGCCATTCTTCTTAATTGTAGCAGGTTTAGCTGGAGTAGGAATAGTTCTTGCTTTGGTAATGCTAAAGCAGCCCGTAAAAAAATCAGCTTAATTCAAATTTTTATTATTTTTTCTTTATAAGAAGCGACGGATTTAAAGAAGAGCTCAAAGATTAAGAAACATTTGTACAAATATTCATTTTACGTTAGATAATTAATTTTCCTATAACGTAATAGAAAGAATGGTAAAAGAAATAAGTAAAATGGAAACAAAAGGTATTAAAACAGTTTATTGAACTCATCAGCCATATTTGTTATCTGTTTATCGCGGTCTTTGTTCCATATAACAATCCCTGTACCGCTGACACTTCCTCCCTTAGACTCACATAAGTTCTTCATCTTAGAGATTGCCTGATTACCTCCTGTGCCAGCTAAAGGTAATCCCTTTGTTACAAAGCATGCAATCTTTTTACCTTTTAGTGTTGGAAGTTGGGACATATAAACTGTCATCTCAGGACAAAGCGAGAATGCATTTACAGGTGCGCCAAAAATAATGGCTTCGTATTTTGATATGCCTGGAGGAGACTTAACCCGGATTTTACTTAAATCCCTCTGATTTTCATCATCTATTTCTATTCTTTCAATATTAACTGAATGCCCTGCTTCCGAAAGATTTTTCTCAAGTTTCTGGGAAACTTCATAAGTATTTCCAGTTTTTGAATAAACTATTAATCCGATTTTCATAATATATCCCTTTATTATTACTATAAAACTAGAATAATTTATTAGTTGACCTCGGCAATCACTGCAACATAGTTCTTTCCATATTTTTTAGCACATTTTGGGCAAGTAGTATACCACATATACCATTTCTTGATCTCTAGTTTCTTTTTCTTGGCGTACTCTTTAAAATCTTCACACCATTTTCCGGTGTCTTCAAATGGGCCTTCATATACTTTACTCAAGAACTTTCCACTGAGAGTGATATTTTCTGCATTAGGGATTTCTTTGTCAACAGCAAGATATAAATTCATATTAAATTTTGAAGTATGATCTGAAAGGCAAAGAGAATCTGGCATTTTTGCATTAGCTTTTTCTACCTTCTCAGTTAATCTCTTTATAACACTGCCAAAATTTATCGGTATAAAAAAAAGAGTAAATACTCTGCCCTTCACAAATTTTTTATTTTTCCACTCAAATATCTTTCCATCCCACGATTTTGGGTCAAATTTTGGGCAACATTCTTCATCTTTCATAATATCGTAGCAGATAAGAATTTCTAGTGTATAAATCTTACGATAAGGATTTAGTAATAATATTCTTCCGTATATTTTGTATCTATGCCATACTCTTTCTCCAATCTTATTATTGCGCCATCAAAAAGGTCACTTTCATTAGATTGACCATTCAAAATTATAAGAATTGTCAGAAGCGAATATATCTTTATAAGGAAATACTTTGTAATAATTAACATTAGCATCGCCAAATCTTAAATCTCTGCCTAGGATAGTATTGGAATTGTAAACTAAGATTAGTAATCCCGCACAATGCCAAGATAACTATACAATACTTAATTATTTTGTTAATCATAATGTTCGTCTACAGACAGTATTTCAGTAATTATTTAAAGATATTAATTAAAATAAATAGTCTCGTTGGGTAAAGAAATGAATTCTGTTAACTATATTGGATGTTGTGGGGCTTATTGCAAGACTTGTCAGGCATTAATAGATAAAAGTTGTCGTGGTTGTAAATTGGGATATGATACAGGAAAACGAGACATTGAAAAGGCTAAATGTGCGATAAAAGTATGCTCTATGACTAAAAATTATCAAATCTGTGGGGATTGCCTAAATTATCTTTCTTGTGAAATAATTCAAGGATTTTACAACAAAATGGATATAAGTATAAAAAATACAAGCAAGCAATAGAATTTATCCGAGAGAATGATTATGCTAAATTCATAAAAATATCGGATAAATGGAAAAATGCATATGGTAAATATGATTAGATTACTGACTTAATAGTATCAAGAAAAGACCTATTCCTACAATCAAAAATACCATGCTTGCGATCAATAGGTTCTTCATCATTTTTAATTGTCCCATAGTTTTAGGCTTACTTAATCCGCCAAATGAAACTGCCATTGAAAGACCAATTCCAATTCCTGCCGGTATTCCAAGAAAGAAGCTTTTGAATACAGTTTGCCCATACAAAATCCCTAAAGAGATACCTACAATCAGCCAGAATACCATAGATTTAGTAAATCCAACTTTCTCTGGAACTAAAGCGTCTTTGTCTTCTCTAATTGGAATTCGCATAAGGGATAATAACATATAGACGCCCATCATGACTACCATTGCGCCAATAATCAAAGAAATATTTTGGATATCTGTCATAAAGATAGTTAGCAAGTCTTTTTTAAAAGTGTACTGGTTAAAAATAAACCAAATCTATTTATACTTATAAATTCTTACATAATGCATGCCAAAAAAATTCTTGTTGTTGAAGATGAGAGTGAACTTATTGTTCTTTATGATGAGATGTTACACGACGAATTCAAAGTCTTAACTGCTGCTACTGGTAAAGACGCCATAGAAATTTTTGATCGAGAAAACCCAGAAATTGCCATTATGGATATCCATTTACTAGATATTTCAGGAATTGAAGTTACAAAGTACATTAAGAATAAATCTCCAGATACCATTGTTATTGCAGTTTCAGCTTACGGTGAAAAATTAAAAGATGTGTTGGAAGCTGGAGCTTCGACTCTTGTTCAAAAACCTTTCATAGTTAAGGAACTATTCACTTTAATACATGATTTAACGCAACCTATATCTTCAATAGAAAGCCAAGCCCAAATTAACCTTGAAGGAAGTAATAATATTCCATCTTCTCTAACAAGAATTGCATTTGATGCTGTCATTGAAAACATGGGCGAAGGCTCTCTTAAAATTTTATTAAAAAGATCAGGATTGGATAGGTACATTGGAAATCTGCCTCCTTATGATGATTCGCCTTCAATAACAAGAGATGAGTACACAAAGATTATACAGAATGTATTCTACATACTTGGAGAGAAAGGAGCAAAGCCGATACTTTATATTTGCGGTAAGGCCGGATTTAAACATTCACTTGAGGATAATCCAACTCTTTTTGGTGTAGCGGGAGTAGCAATGAAATTAATGTCTGAAAACAAAAAGAAGAAATTCATCTTAACAAAAGTATTGAAAAGACTTGAAGAGATATTTGGAAATCCACATATCCTGGAAGAAGACGAAGAGAATTTTTATGTTAAACTACCTTTATGCCCCTACTGCAAAGGTTTGACATCTACTAAACCTATCTGTTACACCCCGATAGGTTTCTATGAAGAAGTAATTAAATGGGCAACTGGCAAACCTGAAAAAGTTGAACAGATACAATGTAAAGCAATGGGGCATGAGTACTGTATATTCAAAATTCCAAAATAAATTGATTATTCTCTTTTGAAATAAGAAATTATCTTTATGCAGAGTCCTAAATCTAACAAAATATTCATTATTCGATTGACAAAGCCGCATATAGTATACTTGCTATAGCTGCAATAGTACCTACAAGGGAATACTTTCTATAAGAGACTATTTCACTGGAAGAAGTTGGACATGCCAAAGATTCAATAATAAGACCAATGTAATGGCCAAAAGCTATCCCAATTATGACGAATACAAAATGATTAAATACTGTACTAATGAATATACCAATTACTATTCCTATAATAATACCGAATAATATTCCATCTCCTTTTTTTGGCCTTAGTCCTGGCCTAACAGAATTTTGTCTATATGCAATAAATCCTGTTTTTAAAATAATAGTCATTAAAGAAAATATCCAAATAAGATTCATATAACCTATATTAAAATGAGTGTCTTAT